>JANNLB010000012.1:0-5043 GCA_031396605.1 Geobacter sp.
GGCATGTAAAACTGACCTTTCGTGATCACGGCTGCGGAATACCGCCGGCCGATCTCGGCAAAATATTCCAGCCATATTTCACCACAAAGGATGTCGGTATCGGCCTGGGCCTCGCCATTACCGAACGTATAATCAAGGAGCATGGCGGCGCTATAGAGGTAGAGAGCACGGTCGGCTCCGGGACGACATTTACAGTGTCATTGCCGCTGCAATCAACGGAAACCTGAGGAATTATGAAAAGCAAGGGCAGCATACTGATAGTCGATGACGAAAAGGGACAGCGGGATATTCTCAACCTGATCCTGAAAAAAGAGAACTACGATATAGTTGATGTGCCGGGTGTGCGTGAAGCGCTGGCACAGCTGGAAAAGCGTGAGTTCGACCTGATCATGACCGACCTGAAGATGCAGGGGCAAAGCGGACTTGACCTGCTGGAAAAGGTTCTGGCCGATGATCCGCAGCAATGCATCATCATGATGACGGCGCACGGCTCGGTTGATTCGGCTGTAGAGGCCATGCGCAAGGGTGCCTTCGACTATCTGGAAAAACCGCTGGAGCGTGACAATCTGGTACTGACACTGCTGCGAGCCTTCGAGCGCATCGGACTTGTGCGCGAAAACAGGGTCCTGCAGAAGCGGATCGAATCGATTGCAACGATCCCTAACATGCAGGGTGAACACCCGAAAATCAAGGAGGTTTTCCGGATAGTTGCAAAAATTTCCCATTCAAATTCAACCGTCCTGATTGTCGGTGAATCAGGAACCGGCAAAGAGTTGATTGCCCGGGCAATCCACGATGGGAGCCCTCGTCGTGACAAACCTTTTATCGCAATCAACTGTGCCGCAATTCCCGACACACTCATCGAAAGCGAGTTGTTCGGCCACGAAAAGGGGAGCTTTACAGGGGCGAATACCCGCGAAATCGGCATCTTCGAAGCCGCTGACGGTGGGACGGTGTTTCTGGATGAAATCGGCGAGATGAACGTCGCCATGCAGGCCAAACTGCTGCGGGCTATCCAGGAAAAAGAGGTCCGCCGGGTAGGGGGCAAAGTCAATATCACGCTGGATGTACGCCTGGTCTCGGCCACAAATAAAGAGCTCGAGCAGGAGATTAAAAAAGGTACTTTTCGTGAGGATCTGTTCTACCGCCTTAACGTTATCCGCGTCAATCTCCCCCCCTTGCGCGAGCGGGGGAGCGACATCAAGACACTGGCTGAATTCTTCCTGGCAAAATACAGCAAGGCGGCCGGAATTACGATGGACGGCATCTCGAAACAGTCACTGAAGCTGCTGATGAATTACAGCTGGCCCGGCAATGTCCGGCAACTGGAGTCAGTGATCGAACGCTCGGTCCTGATGGCTGAAAGCAACTATATCGAGCCGGACGACCTTCCGGTCGAGATTACTTTTTGCGGTTCGCTTGCGGGCGGCATTAATTTTGATCTTCCTGCAGAGGGGATCGATTTTGAAGCGCTCGAAAAAGGGCTGATTATCAAGGCGATGGAACGGGCAGAATGGGTGATCGGTAAAGCGGCGACGCTTCTAGGGATGAGTTACAAGACCCTGCAGTACCGTCTTGACAAGTTCGAAATCGTACGCCCGGACAAACGAGAGAGATAAACACTAACCCTGATATACAGGATAAGCGGGTTTACTAAAACGGATACCCCAGTCCGACAAACAACGCCGGGCCATCCCTGCCAATCCCGAGATCCACCCTGCCGACAATATTCGGGCGTACGATCGCCCGGAAACCGACACCCGGATTGAACTCGATATTACGGCCGTTGGCCTTGTTCAGTGACTTCATTACCCCCCCCAGATCTATAAACGGAGCCACCTCCCAGTCTGCCGTCACACCGAATACCTCCCAGCGAAACAGCCGGATGCGCTCTTCGATGTTGCAGAGCAGAAAGCTTTTGTCGATAAAACGATTGCGTCCGTAACCGCGCAAGGTACTCTCCCCTCCCAGGATACTCTGCTCCAGAAAAGGGACGTCATCACCTATCGTCTGGTTATACATCAGACGGAATACGCTGATATACCTGCCGTTACTGAGCGGGACAAAGCCTTTGGCTTCAATCTCGTAATGCCGGTATTCGCCCGCCCCACCCAATGTTTTCAGGGTCGGTTCGAAGGAAATCCGGGTATAGCCGCCGTAGGTGGGGGTATCTCGATTGTCAAGCGTACTGTATGACAGCGAAAGCCTCATTGCATGGGTAGTAAATCCGTCCATTCCCGGCACGGACGTTGACGTAAATTTTTCTTTTATGTCGGGGAGCCCTCCAAATGCTCCCGAACGGATTCTGACATCACGGAAACGATCACCGAGCGTTACCTGAAAATGTCGCCCGAACTGGTAACCGGCGGAAATGTTGTAGCCGAATTCATCATTGGCATAATTTGTTTCCATCTGATGCCGACTCTTGGCGTTAAAACCGAAAAACCGTGAAGAACCGTCAGCTAATTTGAAGAAAAACCCGTTTAGCTCAAGTTTATTATTGAGGAGTGATGTATCTCTGACACGAAGTTCGTAATCATGATTTACCCTGCCGGACTGGGAAAGGTTGAACTCGATGTTCCGGTCTGGAGTTGGATATAAGGCGCCGTACAGCGAAGCGGTGACCCCGAATGTGTCGTTATAGGTAACCTGGGGAGCCAGCAGGGTGGTGATCTCGTCCCGCTTGTTATGAGCCAGAAATGCCGTCAAGGCGCCGGACGTGACCCCTTCATTGGGACTGGAAGCGATCACCGGCAGCGGGACGGTCACCAGTTTTATCATGTCATCGGCGGAATTGCCGGTCTGAAGCAGATATGAATTTTCACGGGGGATGTAGCTGGTACACCCGACAAGTAGCATTAATCCGGTACAGAAAATGACATGAGCATATCGAAGCGGTCTGTGTGTAGAGTAGATGGTCTGCATGGTGGGTTCTTGTAGCATTGAGATCGACCAGTGTCAATTGTCTTGCCGGTTGACCCGTTTTTGCGTAAGGTTTACCTGTACCGCGCTGTTATGTGGTCGATTTTATCCTTGGAGCATACATCGTGAGTATTACAGAAAAGGTCATAAAAATCGCACAGGATGCCCGTCAGGCATCGCTGTCCATGGCGCGTCTTTCAACCACCGTCAAAAATGCCATGCTGCTGAAGATGGCCGTTGCCCTTGAAAATGCAACACCGGGACTGATCGCAGAGAACCGGAAAGACCTCGAAGCTGGTCGGCAGAAGGGGCTTTCAGCTGCCATGCTGGATCGCCTGATGCTGGATGAAAACCGTATCCGCGGGATTGCCGATGCCCTGCGTGAGATTGCCGCACTGGCTGATCCGGTTGGTGAAGTGACCAGAATGTGGAAACGCCCCAACGAGCTGATGGTCGGCAAGATGCGCATCCCGCTCGGCACGATCGGGATCATCTACGAGTCGAGACCAAACGTGACCGCCGATGCCGCCGCCCTCTGCCTCAAGGCCGGCAATGCGGTGATCCTGCGGGGGGGCTCCGAGGCGATCAATTCCAATCTGGCAATTGCCGAGGTATTGCAAGGTGTAATGAAACAAATGGACATCCCGCAAGCAGCGCTGTCGCTGATCCCGTTCACCGAACGCGAAGCGGTGCTGGAGATGCTCAAACAGGAAGAGTCTATCGACCTGATCATCCCGCGCGGCGGTGAAAGCCTGATCCGGTTTGTGGTTGAAAACTCCCGTATCCCGGTCATCAAGCATTACAAAGGTGTTTGCCACATCTTTGTCGATCTGTCGGCTGATTTCGATAAGGCGGAACAGATTATCGTCAACAGCAAGACCCAGCGCCCCGGTGTCTGCAATGCGCTGGAGACGCTCCTGATTCACAAAGATGTGGCCGCAGAATTCATCCCGAGGATTGCCGCCACGTTGTCTGCACTGGGTGTGGAATTGCGCGGCGATGATGCTTTTCGCGGCTACGCACCCATCGCCACACCGGCCACGGAAGATGACTGGTATGCCGAATATCTTGAATTGATTCTGGCCTGCCGGGTTGTCGATGATCTTGACGCCGCTATCGCCCACATCAACCGATACTGTTCGCTGCACACCGAATCGATCATCACCAGCGACTACAGCCGGGCCCAGCGCTTCATCCGCGAGGTCAACTCCTCCTGCGTGATGGTGAACGCTTCGACCCGTTTTGCCGACGGCGGCCAGCTCGGCCTTGGGGCCGAAATCGGCATCTCCACCACCAAGCTGCACTCCTTCGGCCCGATGGGGCTGGAGGATCTGACCACCACCAAGTTCATCGTCTATGGGGATGGGCAGATAAGGGAATAATATTCCCCGCTCACATCAAACAAAAAAAGCGCCCCGCCGGAGTTATTCCGACGGGGCGTTTTTATTGGTTTGCAGGTCTAGCCACTTTGTCTGGTGGCATTAGTGGTTATTTTGAGAATGCTTTCCTGGATTTCTTTGTTGGGGATTGCCCGGTAGGAGTCAAGCAGAAGTCTCTCTGAAACAGCCAGGGGCAGAACGTCATTCCCTTCAATAAAAAACTCCTGCACGGGCACGGAGAGTGCCTCCGCGAACAACTGCAACTTATCTGTATTCATCATATTTGTGCCTGATTCGTACTTTTGCAACTGATACGTGGATACCCCCACAAGCTCGGCCAGTTTCTCCTGGCTGACACCTGCCTGTTGTCTCAGCTGCTTCAATCTGAAACCAATTTCTCCGCTGGAAAGAATTTTCGCCATTTACGCCTCGTTTTGAGCTGAGCATACCCCAAGGCGTTGGTTGGAAACACATACCAGAAATCAAGATAAAGTACATATTTGAAGTTGGTGTTAATGCATATCTGTGGTATCTGTTAGCGGCTTTCAACCCTGAAACATTAGCGGAGTAAATAATGGTCAAAGGCAAGAAAACCAGCACACCAGATGTTGAAGCCAAAACCTACCATCACCCTGAGGCGGAAAGCCCGATGCGGCCAGAGGTGGGGACGCAGGCGAATTTCAGGAAGAAGAAAGCGCCGGTAAAGTATAAATACGACTCCTCTCTATCCCCTGAACTGTTC
>JANNLB010000073.1:0-5368 GCA_031396605.1 Geobacter sp.
TTTCACAACCCAAGTTCGCGCAGAACAATTCCCGTTTCCGCCTGACCATCCAGCCGCTCAGCCAGCGTGTCCACCATCTCCATCTCATCAATTCCGGAACAGCGGGGCCATATTCCAAGCACCGGCGCGCCGCAGAGCGAGCCGATCTGGTGGGGAGCCCCCTGCTCCGCCAGGCCGGGATGTTCCGGCATGCCGTTCACGATCACACCCGCTACCTGAAGCCCCAGTTGCCGCGCGGCAAAACAGGTCAGCGACGTATGGTTGACCGTTCCGAGGCCGGGCCGGGCCACGACCAGAAGCGGCAGCCCGAGTTCACGCGCCAGATCGGCGATCAGCAGCCCCCCGGACAGCGGCACCATTAAACCTCCCGCACCCTCAACAATCACATACCGGTACGAAGCCGCCAGGCGGTCAAACGCGGCCCTGATTACGGCAAAATCGATCCGGACATCATCAAGCCGCGCTGCTTCTGCGGGAGCCAGCGCTTCACGCAGGCGGTACGGCGCAACATCATCGGAGCAGGAAACTCCGGCCGCCCGGCAGAGCAGCAGCGCGTCATCCGAAACCAGCCGGCCATCCACCTCGGGGCAGCCGCTGGTAACCGGTTTCATCACACCGACCGAAATACCGTTCATCCGGAGCAGCCGGGCCAGCGTTGCCGCAACGATTGTCTTGCCGACACCGGTATCGGTACCGGTGACAAAAATGCCCCGCGGCGTCATCAGTTTTCAGCTCCGCAGCACCCTTCGACCGGCAGTTCGAGATCTTTCATCATCTGCCGGTCGAGTTCGGGAGGGCGACCGGGGGTCGTCAGGTAATTGCCGGTCATCGTTCCGTTGGCTCCCGCCATAAACATCCATGACTGCAGCTCGCGCAGATTTTTCTCACGCCCGCCGCAAACAGACAGTCGCTTGTCCGGCAGCAGAAAGCGATAGACGGCGATTATCGTCAGACATTCAAGCGGAGTGAGGTTATCAGCGGCCTCGAGCCGTGTTCCGGCCACGGGATTCAAGAAGTTAAGCGGAATCGAATCGGCATTCAGCTCGCGCAGTGTCAGAGCCATCTCGATCCGCTGGTCAAATGATTCACCCAGACCGAAGATGCCGCCGCAGCAGACCCTCAACCCGACCGCCTTGGCAGCGCGAATAGTGGCCACATCATCCTCATAATCGTGAGTTGTACAGATCTGCGGAAAGAAGCTGCGGGCCGTCTCAAGATTATGATGATACGTCTCCATGCCGGCATTCTTCAGGCGCAGTGCAGTTTCCTCATCAAGAATCCCGAGCGAACATGAGGGAGAGATTCCGGTTTCCGACTTGATGCGAGCGACCGCCCGACAGACACGATCAAGCTCTTCAGCCTTATTTATACGGGTGCCGCTGGTAACGATGCCATAGCAGCCGGCTCCATTCTGCTCGGCCAGAGCGGCACAACGCACGATTTCATCTTCATCAACCAGAGGATACACGTCGACACCGGTGTCATGGTGAGCCGACTGGGCGCAGAAAGCACAGTTTTCGGCACAGCGACCTGATTTGGCATTGATGATCGAACAGAGATGAACTGCAGTGCCGACAAAGTGATCGCGGATTCGGGCTGCCTCGGCAAACAGCAGGTATCTGTCTGCACCGGTCACTCCTGAAAGCATCAATGCATCGCCGGCCCCAAGAACTCCTCCTGCCAACACTCTATCAGCCGTCTTCTGTATCTTATTACGTATCGTCATTTCTTACCTCCTCCCGTTTCGATATCACAGTTTGCGGCTTATTGTCAACCAGTAGCAAGTCAAAGGTTAACAACGAACAGGTATGACTTCATTATTATTGGACAAAAAACATAAAGAAATGGTAACTTGAACAGTTACATGAACATCACCCATTTAATCAGGTCATACACTGTATATCATGCGCCTCAAGTCAGGCATGCCGCTCGGCATGATTCTGAAAAGCGTCCTGATTGTCCCGGGAGACATAAAACTTCTGCCGCTTCCAGCCGGGTTTTTCTTCCTCTACATCCCACTCCGCCCGTTTCTCCGGTTCCGGAGACATTATTAAAAGACGGTTCCAAACGACTTTTTTAGTGACAACCTGCCGTCATGACGATACATTATATATTAAATTATCCCGAAGGAGTTCCCATGTCATACATAAGTCTCATAGCACGTTTGTTGCTGGTATTTCTGCTGTTTGCATCTCCTGTTCTTGCCGCTTCCGTTTCGATCACCCCGTCCGGAGATTCGGCCTACACTGTTCAGGGCGCAGGAATGGATGGTGTTGCCGGCATTCAGCTCAATATCGCGTACGATGCTGCTTCACTGGCCACACCGACAGTCACCCAGGGCGGCCTTGTTGATGGGGCGATGCTTGCTGCAAACACCTCACTCCCCGGCCTCATCAAAATTGCCATCATCAGCACCAGAGCGTTTTCGGGAAGCGGACTGATTACTACAATTTCTTTTGCATCAAAGCCTGGCAGTGGTGGCATCACATCGGCGAATGTCAGCATGATCAACAGCGCGGGAACTTCGATTCCTGCATCTGTCAGTATTGCCAACGCATCCGGCAGCGTAGTAGCGGACCCGTCCAGTATTGCCGGTCTTCCGTTCACTCAGCCCGCTCAAACGAGTCAGACGAGTCAGACGGGGCAGACGGTTCAGACAGGCACAGCCACAACGCCAGCCTATCCCGGAACGGTAACACTGCCGACAGATCAGCAGCAACTAGCCGATTCACAGCCTGAGCCATCTTCGACTACCCCTGTTTACACCGAAGAACCTCCAGCAGCCAGAATTGCGGAACAGACTCAATCTTCCGCTAAACCGGCCGCTGTTGCAAATGCCGAAGAAACACCGCAATATGTCGTCTACAAGGGGATTTTGGATCGATTCAAACAGTTCAACGGTAGTAAAACCCTGCCCGCCATGGTGGCGCTCTTTGAAAAGAAGGTTGCTCAGACTATCCATCAGGAACCGGCAATACTGTTGAGCGATGGACATAGCAAGGCCACTCTCACCGTTGACATCCCTGCCAGAATAAACTCTTCACCGAATTTTGCGGTGAATGGCGGCACGCTGGTCTCTTTCAAGCAGGACAAGCAGAGCAGAGGTCGCTGGATAGTTGAGGTTTTGCCTGATTCCGGCTCAATCAAGGTTACAGTGACAATAATTGCCAGAGCCGAAGAATTTGATTTTCCACTTACCGTTACTCCGCCGGTAAAAACGGCCCTCACGCTTGATAAAAGCGGCTGGGACAGATTTCTCAATGAGGTCGGTACAGCCCCGGCGCCCAAGCACGATTTCAATAACGACGGAGTGCGTGACTATATGGATGAGTTCATTTTTGTTGCCAACTCTCTTTTAAACAAAGTTGCACCTTCCAGGCCGGCAGCCGCCGCAAAAACACCAGAAAAGAAATGATGCCCGGATCATGATCGACTGGCACAGCCACATACTCCCCGGACTCGACGACGGTCCGGGAAGGATTGAACAATCACTGACAATGGCAGGAATGCTGGCAGCTAACGGCTTCACAACGGTATATTGCACCCCTCACCAGATGCGTGGACGTTACGAGGCAAAAAATGACGAAGTGCTGCGTGGGGTTAAAGAACTTCAGCAATTGATCAACGCCAATAACATTGCGCTCACCCTGGTGCCCGGTCGCGAATACTGCTTGGACGAATACCTGCTTACCGCGCTGGAAGACCCGCTCCCATTGGGTGACAGCCGGCTGATCCTTGTGGAATTGCTTTCCTGCATACCGGGCGAAATGGTGCGGAAGCTTTTTTACGATGTTGTCCGTTACGGCTTCACGCCGGTGATTGCACACCCGGAACGCTGCCCGCTTTTGGCGCCGTCCCGGCGATATACGGAAAATCCGGGCATCCTGGGCTCCATATCTCACTTTCTGTCCAGCGGGCGCCGGCATGGGTCGCCTGTCGCCGGTGATACCAACGGCAATCCGCTGCTGGATTATCTGCGCCAACTTGGTTGTTCATTCCAGGGAAATCTGGGGAGCTTCACCGGCTTTTATGGGAATCAGGTGAAAGCTGTTGCCGAAACACTGTACAGTATGGGTGTATACGACCGATACGGCAGCGACCTGCACGCCCCGGAACACGCAAAACTCATACTTGAATCGTCCGTGCTGACCCAACCCCCCTCAATCCCCCCTTAACATGGGGGAAGCCTTTAAGCCTCCCTTGATAAGGACCCTCTGGGGCCTAAAGGGAGGTTTGGAGGGGTTGAGCTTTAGTTTGTGAACCAATTAAAATTACAGGTGACCTCATGTTTCGTTTTCAACACATTGCAACCGCCGCACTCATTGCCGGAATGCTTTCCCTGACCGCCTGTGCCGGCCACGAAGGTCTCAAAGCCGGTCTGCGGAAATCAATCGATACCCCCGCTCCTCCTGTCGTGGAGAAAATACAGATTTCGGTAGCGCCGGCGCCGCCCGATCCGCAGCCGGCCACCCTCGACTACCAGATCGGCATCGGCGATGTCCTCGGCGTATCGGTCTACGCGCGCCCCGACCTCTCCTCCGGCGGATCGGCGATTGGCGGCAGCAAGGGGAGCCGGGTCGATGGTTCCGGCAGCATTCACCTGCCGCTGATAGGCAGCGTCGATGTTGCCGGTCAGACCGTGGGCGCCATCCGGGGTTCGATCGAAAAAGCCCTGCTCAAATATGTTCAGGAGCCCTCCGTAGTCGTCGAGGTCGCCGAATACCGCAGCAAACCGATCTACCTGATGGGGCAGTTCCGCACCCCCGGCGTCTATTACATGGACCGTCCCATGACCTTTCTCCAGGGGATCACCCTCGGCAACGGCTTTGACGGCGCCGCCAACCTGCGCGGTGTCCGCCTGCTGCGCGACAAAAAAATCGCCCCGGTCGATGTCTATTCCCTGATTCTGGATGGGCGCATCGAACAGAATGTCTGGCTGAAAGCCGGGGATACCGTTTTCATTCCGGACAACCGCACCCAGAATATCTTCGTCTTCGGCGCCGTCGGCAAACCGGGCCCTCAACCGATGCCCCAGGGGCGCCTGAACATTCTGGAGGCGATCGCCTCCGCGGATCCTCGCCCCGTCGGCCTTGATCTGCAGAATGTCAGAATAATCCGTTCCCTGACCACAACCAGCGGCGAACTGCTGGTCGTGGATGTTGAAAAGATCCGCCGCGGGGAAACCCTCCCGATGCAGCTGATGGAAGGGGATGTGGTATATGTGCCTAAAAACACTTTCGGCACCTGGAATGACGCCATTGCCGAAATGCTTCCATCACTGACGGCGGTCAGCGCTCTGTTGCAGCCGTTTGTTTCAATCAAATTCCTGACTCAATAAATAACGGAGATTCGATGAACAGCTCTCAGC
>JANNLB010000103.1:0-15899 GCA_031396605.1 Geobacter sp.
TCACCTCCGTGTGATAGTAACCCTGTTCAGGTTTTTTCGTTTAAGCCAAGATTGTTAATTAAGCATGAAACCAACAAATGTCAATTTTTATTTTTGTTATTTTACTGCCATCCAACTTACATGTACATGCCACCATTGACAGAAAGAACATGACCGGTGATATAAGCAGACTGTTCACTGGCAAGAAAAACCACCGCATGTGCAATATCCTCGGCACTACCCAGGCGCTCCAGGGGAATCTGGGCGGTAAGTTCGTCTCGGACCTTCTCGGACAGGGCATCTGTCATAGCTGTCGCAATAAAGCCGGGAGCAACAGCATTAACCGTAATACTGCGCTTGGCAAGTTCTCTGGCATTTGACTTGGTCAGCCCGATCAGACCGGCCTTGCTGGCGCAATAATTTGCCTGACCGGCATTGCCCATCTGGCCGACTACCGAGGCAATATTGACGATACGCCCGTAGCGTTGCTTGCTCATAACCTTGAATACGGCACGGGTACAAAGAAATGCACCCTTAAGGTTTACGCTCAGCACGGCATCCCAATCTTCATCCTTCATACGCATCAACAGGCCATCACGGGTAATACCGGCATTGTTTACCAGGATATCGACACGCCCGAACGCTTCGGTAGCCGCATCAATCATGCGCTCGACATCCGCCGATACGGTCACATTGCCGACAACCGCCAGCGCCTTGGCGCCAGCCGCCTGCAGCTCGGCTACAACCGCATCGGTAGACACCTGGTCCATATCAACAGCCACGATAGCGGCGCCCCTGGCTGCCAGCGCCAGTGCTATACTTCTGCCGATTCCGCGGGATGCTCCGGTGATGACTGCAACTTTTCCTTTCGGCATGGTAACTCCTTTCGTAATTACGGTTTTTTTATGTCATTGATGTCCGGTATAGTGTTCCTTTTAAGAGTCGCAATGAGCTCCAATGGCGCGAGATCAGGCCGCCAGTGATTTCAAAGTGGCAACGTCTTCCACATTGGCGGTTGCTGCTTCTTTCGAGATTCGTTTTACCAGTCCGGACAGAACTTTTCCCGGCCCGATCTCAATGAACCGGGTTGCCCCGAGAGACACCATCGCACTTACGGACTGTTCCCAGAGAACCGGAGAACATACCTGAGAGACCAGCAGGTCGCGGACCCTCCCCTTGTCACTGTTGGCTGTCGCTTCAACATTGCTGACAACAGGATGGATCATCTCACGGTAGGTAACGGCATCAAGCACTACAGCCAGACGGTCAGCAGCCGGTTTCATCAGGGCACAATGAAAGGGGGCACTCACCGGCAGCAGCATGGCTTTTCGAAAACCGCGCCCCTTGGCGATTTCGATAGCACGCGCGACGGCGGCCACCGAACCGGCAATAACGATCTGACCGGGTGAATTAAAGTTTGCCGGTGAAACAACCTCTCCTTCAGCTGCCTCACGGCAGATTTCCTCAAGAATATCACCTTCAACACCAAGAATTGCTGCCATTGAGCCGGTACCAACCGGAACCGCTTCCTGCATAAACGTGCCCCGGGAACGCACCGTTCTGATCGCATCAGCGAAAGAGATCGCTCCTGAACAGACCAGCGCCGAGTATTCACCAAGAGAATGGCCGGCAACGAAGTCTGCGTGCAGACCAATTTCCTGTTGGACAACTTTCAAAGCAGCAATGCTTGTTGCCAGAATAGCCGGCTGAGTGTTGGCGGTCAGTTTCAGATCATCATCACTTCCGGAAAAACAGAGGGCGGACAATTTAAAACCGAGAGCATCGTCTGCCTCCTCAAAAATGTCATGCGCAACCCGAAATGAATCAGCCAGTCCCCTCCCCATACCGGAATACTGTGAACCCTGACCGGGAAAAATAAATGCACTTTTAGACATGGATAAATCCCCGCCTTACGTGAGTAAATGAATTGCTACCATTTGATAAGCGCAGATCCGTAGGTAAATCCGCCCCCGAAGGCAACCAGCAGGATCCTGGCGTCCGGCTTCAGAAGCCCTTGACTGTTCGCCTCATCGAGTGCAATTGGAATTGATGCTGAGGAGGTGTTGCCATAACGATTGAGATTGACGAAAAGACGAGAGGAATCGACTCCGAGACGTTTTGCAGTCGCAGAAATAATACGCTGATTAGCCTGATGAGGTATCAGGAGTGAAATGTCTGAAGGGGACAGGCCGTTGGCATCCAGGGCTTTTACAGCGGCCTCCTCCATGCCACGGACCGCATGCTTGAAAACTTCATTTCCTTCCATAGTTATATAAATCAGCCGTTCGTCGATCGTACGACTGGCGGACGCCGGATTACGACTGCCGCTCCCCGGCTGATAGAGAAGGTTCCAGTGGGCGCCGTTACTGAACGTGTGGGTTGAAAGAAGGGAATGGTCACCATCCGATGCTTCGAGAACAACCGCACCGGCTCCGTCTCCAAACAGGACGCAGGTATTGCGATCCTGCCAATCTACAATACGGGTCAATGTTTCAGACCCGATAACAAGTATTTTTTGTGCAGAGCCAGACCGGATATATTTTTCGGCGACTGACAAACCATAAATAAATCCGGAACATGCCGCGGAAAGATCAAATGCGGTAGCATTCGTAGCACCAAGAATGTCCTGAACAATGCACGCGGTAGAGGGAAACGGGAAATCGGGAGTAACAGTACTCAGTATGATCAGATCAAGTTCTTCCGGCTGAACCCCTGCCATTGCCAGGGCACGTCGACCGGCCTCGGCAGCAAAAGTTGACGTATATTCCCCATCGACCGCAATTCGCCGCTCTGTAATGCCGGTTCTTGACATTATCCATTCATCACTGGTATCAACCAGCTTTTCGAGTTCGGTATTGGTGAGAATCTTTCCGGGCAAAGAAGAACCGGTTCCGGTAATTCTGACATTCACGATTGAATCTCCATTACTCTGCAGGTGCGGAAGGCTGGCTATCCCGTCGTATCGAGACAGACTGATTTTCGGATAGTTTTTCGGCAACATGTTCCGATACGCCGTTTTTGGCATACTCATGAGCGAAACGTATCGCGTTTTTAATCGCTTTAACATTGGAGCCGCCATGACAGATCATGCCTACGCCGTTGATTCCCAGCAGTGGCGCCCCGCCGTATTCCGCATAATCGACGATCTTCTTGAAGCGGTCAAACGCGCCACGCACAAACAGGTAGCCGATCTTGGAGACCCAGTTCTTGACGATCTCCCTTTTCAGCATCCTGCCCGCGGCATCCGCAAGACCCTCGGAAAGTTTCAGTACAATATTTCCCACAAAACCATCACAAACAACTACGTCAACTGCCCCGGCAAAGATATCCCGCCCCTCGATATATCCGCAATAGTTAAGCGATGTCTGACGAAGGACAGCGTTCGTTTCCCGAGTCAGCTCATTCCCTTTTGAATCCTCTTCACCATTGGAAAGCAGACCGACTTTCGGTGAAAGCACTCCCATTGCATAGCGGGCATAGACCTCACCCATGATAGCAAACTGGACGAGGTGCAGCGGTTTGCAATCAACATTGCCGCCTATATCAAGCACCAGCGTCTGTCCCTTCAGCGTCGGAAACAGCTGGGCAATCGCCGGACGTTCGATCCCTTTGATCCGTTTCAGAACAAACATGCCGGACGCCATGGTTGCGCCGGAGTTTCCGGCACTTAAAGCGGCGCATGCCTTACCGTCCTTGACGAGTTCGAACGCCCTCCGGACGGATGAGTCACGCTTTTTCCTGACCGCATCAGAAGCAGAATCATGCATGCCGATGACTTCACTTGCATGAAAAATATCAATATCAAGTCCGCTGACGGCATGTTTGGCGAGTTCGGCCTCCAAACGCGTACGATCACCGACAAGCGTCACTGACAGCCCGAATTCGCGACAGGCAGCAACAGCGCCTTCAACTTCAATGACAGGAGCATTGTCGCCGCCCATTGCGTCAACGGCTACTCTCATCTGTTTCGGAAGCGACACCGGGTCAGTTCTCTAGGCTTGTGCCGAGGAAAGATCGATAACCTCTTTGCCTTTGTACGTTCCACAGGCAAGACATGTACGATGCGGCAGTTTTGCCGCTTTGCATTGAGGACAGATTGATAATGACGGGGTCGTCAAAAAGTCGTGGGCCCTTCTCATATTCTTGCGTGATTTAGATGTTTTTTTCTTAGGTACAGCCATGATGTTTCTCCTTTTTCCGGCGATACACGTTTTCGTGCCACCGTTCTGTTATCTGGTTACCTTAAAATCCTTTAGTGCGCTGAATGCAAGTCGTACCGGCTCTTTGCTGCATGAACAGCCGGAAGTATTCAAATCGATGCCGCACTCATGACACAGTCCCTTGCAGGCATCATTACAGAGGGGCTTTAACGGAATCTCCATCGCTATTTGCTCTTCAATCTCATGAGTCAAATCAATTTCGTCACCGGAGTAAGCAGCAGAGAGCAGATCCATTTCGCCAAGCTCAAGTTCATCTTCGGCCGAGGTAGCGATTGCATTCTCTTTCCGGAAAAAAATAGTGAAGTTCGTATCGACAAACGATGTATAATCCGCAAGACAACGGGAACAGGAAAGAGCAAGTGGTGCAGAAACCCTTCCGGCTACCCGAATGTTGTCATATTCACGTGTAACCGTTATGTCCCCCTTAATATTGCCGGTAATGCAGCAGCTCATTTCATTCTGCATGCCTGCAAGGAGAGGGAACGCGCCGACAGGCTCATCAATATGGACCAGGACAGGTGCATCTTTGATGTGGTCTACAATAAGTTTCACATGCACCGTCCACAGATCAGAGCGACTATAAATTTAAGCAAGTCAGTATAGAGAATATACCTGAATTGTCAAGAAATTTGCTGACCGGTATTTTTACCGGCAGTTCGGATTACACCTGCCATAGCATTCTACCTGTTCACGAACCTGGCTGACCAGAGTACTCTGAACCATGTCCCAGGTAAAACGCCACCCCCAATTACCGAATGCTGTGCCGGGGACATTCATACGGGCCTCGCTTCCCAGGCGGATCAGATCCTGAAGGGGGATAACAGCGGTATCCGCGACTGACATAAGCACCGTGCGGAGAAGACAGCCGACCGTGTCATCGCTGCTCCCTACATAGCGACTCACTCGACTCCGTTGAGCATCGGACAGCGATTGAAACCACCCGACAGTAGTATCATTATCATGTGTTCCGGTGTAGACCACGGAATTTTTCTGATGATTATGCGGCAGATACCCATTCGACGGTCCTGAATCAAAGGCAAACTGCACTATTTTCATTCCGGGAAAGTCATAGCGGTCACGCAGCGTAACGACCTCCGGAGTAATGACGCCTAAATCTTCGGCAATAACCGGGACTTTTCCGAGAGCGTCGAAAACGGTATCAAACAGCTCCATTCCGGGAGCCGGTATCCAGCTGCCGTTAATGGCGGTTTTTTCCCCGAACGGCACATGCCAGGCAGCTTCAAAACCCCTGAAATGATCGACCCGGATAATATCAAAAAGATCAAACATTGACCGGAACCGCTCGATCCACCATGCGAATTTACGGTTTCCCATCGCTTCCCAGTCGTACAGGGGATTACCCCACAACTGACCCGTAGCACTGAAATAATCAGGCGGGACCCCCGCGACAGCAGTCGGAGTGCCCTTCGGGTCGAGAAGAAACAGTTCCCGATGACTCCATACATCCGCTGAATCATAGCCGACGAAAATCGGGATATCACCAATTACAGCGATACCCTTGCCCGAAGAGTATGCGCGCAATTCACTCCATTGCCTGAAAAACTGCCACTGAATATATTTTTGTATGCCTATTTCAGGACCCAGTTCGATAGAAGCCTTTTCATACTTTTCCGGCGTCAGAAGAGCAGCGTCAACCGGCCATTCATTCCAGGATCTCCCTTTGTATCGATGTTTCAGCGCCATAAAAAGTGCGAAGTTATGGAGCCAGGGAGTCGTGTTGCAAAAATGCCAGAATTCCTGTTTGCGTTGAGCAGAATCATTCGCCAGAAATGCGGCGCCCGCCGACTGCAGCAGCTTCATTTTTTCTTTTGAAACCGCTTCAAAGTTCACACTGGTATCATTGGAACTTTTTTTGAAGCTTACTTCAGCGAGATCGCCCTCAGCGACAATCTGATCAAGATCAACAAGCAGCGGGTTACCGGCAAAAGCGGAAAAAGCTGAATAGGGAGAGTTGCCGCAAGCCGGCGGAGTGAGCGGAAGTACCTGCCAATATGACATCCCCATGGCTGCCAGAAGGTCTACAAAACGACGGGCATCCGTGCCAAGCGTGCCGATGCCGCCCGGCCCCGGTAATGACGTCGGATGTAACAGCACACCGCAACCCCGCCTGTCCAGCATCTTCCCCCCTGATATACGTGAATTTATTTCCTACAGCAGTCCGGTATCCAATTCACCTGAATCACCTCCGGAGAGCGCCAATCCCTCCAGCAATCCGAAGTCACTGACTTTCAAACGATTAAATCCAAACCTGTCCATAACTGAGGTAATAATTACCAAACCCGCAATAATCAAATCTTCACGTCCTTTTTCAAGCCCTTTGACTGCCAGTCGTTCCCGGGGAGTCAGACAGGAGAGGCGATGAAATATCTCGTCTATATCTCTCCTGCTCACGGTGAAGTTATTAACCGCGCGATAATCGTAATCAACCATCTCCAGCTTGATTGCAGCAACTGTTGTCGCAGTGCCCGCGGTCCCGACCAGCTCAAAATCTTCGGAAACGGATATTCCCGCAGCAGCGAGATCGTTCTCCAGCTGGTCGATGACGGACCGTACCCGTTCATTCATTTCTGCCGTCGTACGGAAACCTTCCGTAAGCCGTACGACACCGATCGGCATACTTTTGATGAAAACAGGTGACCCGCCGGACGATACGGTGAACTCGGTACTCCCTCCACCGACGTCAAGCACGGCAAGGGTACCGCTTCCGGAGTCCAGACCGGACAATACACCCCTGAGCGTCAAACGCGCTTCTGCATCTCCATCGATAACAACGAGCCGTATCCCGGTATCCGTAAAGACATCTTCAACGAACGCACGGCCATTAACGGCATCTCGCACCGCACTTGTTGCCGAAGCCCGGATCTGTTTCACTCCGTAGCCGGAGATGATGTCGGAAAATCTGTGCAGACAGGCCAGCCCACGTTCCCGTGCCTCAATCGATAAACCGTACTGATCGGTGAAACCGCCGCCGAGCCGCACAACCTCCCGCTCAACGCGTACGGGAGAAATTCCGGCAGACGAACGGATTGCAATGAGCAAACGGGCGGTATTTGTCCCGAAATCAATGGCGGCACAATAATTATTCATACGGGATCCTTGCACCTCTTCCCGATGCGACTTAACGGGAAGATGCTTTAGCCGGTGTGATTATTTAACCGTTTTGAAGGGAAAAGAAAAGTCAGGGGGAGATGATTTTGAAGCGCCTTTACGAAAGACCAGCAGAGTGACGCTCTTATGAACAGCGGGATCTATGTTGAAATAGGTCAGTCCTTCAATCTTCATCCCGGGAATAACGGTGGTCGCCGGCAATGCTTTTGTAAAAATGTCCTGCGGATACAGGTCATAATAATAGGGGAGCGCGGAAGAAACCCTGTTGAAAGCATTAGTTTTTTCATAATCTTCGAGATAATAAAAGCCGACATACGGATAGGGGACGAGATAATAGGAATCTTTTTTCAGCATTGCACGAATATGTTCCGGAGTAAGCAAAGAATATTGCATTCCCCCCTCATCTACGAGCAGATATGAATCGTCACCAAAAGAAATCTCGCGATCTGTGGCATTTTTGATGCTGAGAAAAAATGCCGTAACCGTGCCTTCAAGGTTGTACGAATTGATTCCCGTTTCATCAACCCGCGCCGTCGCCTCGATACCGTTAGATACGATTGTCTGGGACTTGTCGGCGGCATTGATACGGCCGTTTACCGTCTGTTCCGGCACTAACGCAACAGTTGAACAACCGGCAAGCAGCATCGCAACAAGTGACATCAAAATGAGAATCTGCTTCATAACTGTCTCCGTTTCATATCAATGCAGTTAATTTTTCGGGGGATTTATCAGTACGGCATCCAGCTTCTTGATATCGTCTGAAAACACAGCCAGCGTCAGCACAGGTGGTGTTTTTACGGATTTTGGCCTGACGTCGATGGTAATCCAGAGAGCAAGATCAAGATTATGGCGTACCCGCAGATATTTTTCAATGCGAGCGGCAAGATGATACGCATTTTCAACTTCCTGTTTCCGGTCAGGTTGCCCGGAAAAACTGTACTCAAGCTTGACGATCTTCTTGTTGGAGATGGTTTTCAACTCCGGTACAACCCGATCAATCTGCCGGTACACTTTTTGATCAATATTTCCGTTCTTGACCGGGACCACCACCAATGTTCTGGTTGCATCGAGGGTCGTCTCGGCCGCCGCGGCATACCCATTGAGCAGCATAACGACGAGCCCGGTAACAATTATGTTCATGGAGATGACCGATTTCATATCACTGCGCTTCCTTGGCAACCAGAAACAGAATTTCCGTGCGCCGGTTATTGCGCCGTCCGACGGCAGTATCGTTTTCTGCAATTGGCGAAGACTGGCCACGTCCTTCGATGAATACTTTTGCAGGGTCGACACCTTCATGACTTATAAGATACGAGGCAGCAGCTATAGACCTTTTCAACGACAGGTCCATATTGTATGATTTTGAACCGATGGTGTCAGTATGACCATCTATTTTAATATAAAGCCACTTTTTATCTTTCCTGATCTTCTCCGCAACCTCTGAAAGCATTTTTTTACCGACAGGTGAGAGTGTCCACTGATCAAAATCAAACATGACATCCGGAAATAAAAATTTCCGGTAGACGGTCATTTTTTCAGGGATCACGTCGACAGGCAGCGGAACATGCGGCCCTTTGACATCAACGCGGTAGAGCTGGGTAACGCCGCTGATCCGCTTCATCGTGTATTCAACAGCGCTTGATTCACGATCCTCTGTTTTCGGCGACTTCAGAATAATTTCTTCATCACGCGCTTTCAGCGGAATTTCCACGGGGATTACGGGTGAAGTGAGATTTGATGAGGCCTGTTGTGGAGCGATGACAACCTGCCCATATGGTTTAATCTGGATTTCTTCCTGCTCGGCCTCAATCTCAACTTCATGCTTGCTGACAGGTGCGGATTGCGGAGCTGCCGCTTTAAGCAGCAGAGTGGAAATCGGAATAATTTTTAGCGGTTTCAACGCTTCTTTGGTTTTATCCTTTGCTGCAGCACGACGCCCCACCGTTGGTATCGGCTTGACATACGTGCCGACCCCCTGACAGGAGCTGATGCCGAAAAGGAATTTTATATCAGGATCTTTGGCGCCGAATCCGGTTCCAATCGACGTATTCAAGGTAATATGCGGGGAGAGAAAATACTGGGCGCCGAAAGACGCTTCAACACTATACTCGGAAAAAAAGCGGGGTGTGGGCCACTCCCTGTTATCTTCCAGGTACGCTCTATTCGTTCCGGCGGTAACCTCACCAAGCAGTTTCAGTCGCGGTATAACCGCGTACTCAACTCCGGCTCCGAAAATAAATTCAGGTTCGATAGTGATCCCGGTCACGTCCCCCGGCTTCAAATAACCGGCGGTAACATGTATGCCAAAATCATTTCTGTTGTATGATGTTACCAACTTGGCGGAATAATCGGTCACGCCGTCCAGTTTTCTGCTTTCTGAAATATGACGCTGACCGAGCAGATCGACAGCCATTTTAAAATCAGAAGCGCGACCTCCCAGAAAGCGCAATTTTGTTCCCAGGTCAAGTGTTCCTCTGCCTGATACATCCTCATCGCCATTAAAGAAAATATTGGGATACGCGCCATAGACTTCCCAGAACGTACCGATCCCCATGGTAATGGAAACAGGCATGATCAGGAAGCTTTTTTGTGAAAAGCTGCTGTTCTGACCATAGCAGGACCAGGCCCCGACACAGATATTGCCGGCATCAAGAGTTTCTGCGGTAGAAACGGTGAGCAGACCACTTGATCCGGATTGACCAGGATTTGCAATTGCCCAGAGCGGGGTCAGACACACAACCATGAGCGCAATAATTAAATTGCTCACCAGAAATCCCGATAACGTATGTGGAAATGTGGAAAAGATGCTGACATAGACTTGATTACCCGAGCACCATTTCTTTCAGTTCTTTTCCGACCTTGAAAAAAGGGAGCTTTTTGGGGCTGACCTTGATCGGCTCGCCGGTTTTCGGATTTCTACCGGTATATGTTCCATACTCTTTGATGACAAAACTTCCCAGACCGCGAATTTCAATACGGTCCCCCTGCACCATGGCTTCGCCCATGGAAGAGAAAATCAGATTGACAAGTTCTTCCGCCCGTTTAATCGGTAAATCTTTTTTCAGAGCTAACTGTTCAATAAGTTCTGACTTATTCATAACCCCTCCGTAACGTTAATGACAGGTCTTATTCAGATATTTTTTTAAAATAACGGCCGCATCGTTCTGTCGTCCGCATTCCAGTAGAAGTCCATACAGTTTTTCAGCGGCAGACCGGGCGTACGGTGTCTGCAACAGATCGACATACTGGTTGACCGCGCCTTCATGATCCCCGGTCGCTTCAAATAACTCGGCACGCAGCAGCAGCGCCTGATCGACCAGTATATGTCCCGCTACCATTGCCTCGACAGTCTCCAAAGCATCCTGAAAACGATGGCTCTCGCTCAGAACCAGTGCCAGAGCCAGCCAGGCAAGAGAATTAGCGCCGTTCAGCTGAATCGCCGTGCGAAAATGCAGTTCCGCCTCACGATCATTTCCGAGACGATGCAGTACTTTCCCTTTTTCGTATTGGTAGACATCCTGCGGCAGAACATCTGAACAATTTTCGAAACCCGATAACGCTTCGTGATGGAGGTCCCGACTGGCAGCGATGTACGCACATGCAAAATCCTCTCCCAACGCTGCATAGCGCTGATACTCTTCGGCAGGCAGCTGTTGGATAAGTAGCTCATAATATTCAAGCTGCGGCAGGGAATCATCCGAAGACACGTTCTCAGCGGAGTCACTACATGAAGAGCCGGCACACGTTGTACAGGATGAGGCAGGAATCTGCTCGCCCGGAGCGGCGTCCGGCTGCGAAAATTCGAGAGTGAGTTTTTCCGCCTTTTCCCGTAAAGCCTGATCATAAGTCAGTGTTTTTACAAGCTCAAGATGATCCAGTGCCTTGGCAGCATCTCCACGGGAATACGCAGATTCCGCTTCATGAATATTGCGCCCGGCAAGCTTGCGATTCGCAGCATCAATCCGCTCGGAGAACAGGGATTTCAGATCACTGCCGGCATCATCGGCGGAACAGAGCCGTATCCCATCCTCATAGCAGGTCCTGGCATCAAAAAAACAATCAGACTCCATATACCTGTCCCCCTTCGCCAGCACATCGGACGGGGACTTTGAAAACAACTTGCTGAAAAAACTCAAAACGTCACCTTTCTATCTGCAGAGCAATGTTACACTTTCAATATGGTACGTCTGGGGGAACATATCGATCGGAACAGACGAAATAACGCCGTATCCGCAACCGGCCAGCAATCCGCAATCCCGTGCAAGAGTACTCGGATCGCAGGAAACATATATAATCTTATCCGGCCTGGTACGAACAATACCGGAAACGGCATCACCGGCGCCCGCTCGAGGCGGATCAAGCAGCACGGTGTCAAAACTTACCCCCTGGTCGGCAAGACGATGGACGCCTGAAACTACATCATCACAAAAAAACAGAGCATTTGCAACCTTGTTGAGCTCCCTGTTATATTCGGCGGCCCGAATTGAATCGGCATTCCCCTCGATTCCGGTTACAGAGGCGACTTCGGCGGCCAGAGGAATCGAAAAATTACCGTTGCCGCAATACAGATCAAGGAGATGCGCGGCAGGTGTAAAAGCTCCGAGACGCCTGATGACGGACAGCATGGAAATATTCTGCGGTTGATGTACCTGCGCAAATCCGCCCGGCGGGTACGTAAGCAGAACCTGCTCCTGTTCGGGATCCTTCCGGTTCATGTGATAAGAAATTGCAGGGCTGCCCCACACTTTTTCACTGTACGGCTGATGGTCCGTTTTAAGGAACAGACCCGTACAGGGTCCAAAATCTGCCGAACGGCCGGTAAGGTAGTTTCTTCCGCTCGAAGTGGCTGCCCCGCTTTGGTGTATGACAACAACCACTCCGCTGTCACCGGCATCAACAGTGAGCTGAGAGATTAATGCGGCATCAGGGTATGACCGGAGCACTTCCCTGCAGCAGCTCAACACCTGATTGATAGCGGGCGCAGCTATCGGGCAGCCGTCGGCGGCATCCACCACCTGATGAGAACCCTGCCGGAAAAAACCGATCCGAAGCGTGCCGTCAGCAGCAGAGACCTTGAACTGAATACGGCTTCGATAGCCATACTGATTCGCTGCGGGCACAACTTCCCCGACCAGCTCTGCAGGAACACGCGCCCCCCGCCAGAGGGTTTCCGCCAGAATGTTCCGTTTATGCCGGAGTTGGTCGGGATAACTGATATGCTGCCAGTTGCACCCCCCGCATGCGCCGAAGATTGAACAAACCGGGGTGGTCCGGGAAGGTGAAGGGTGGATAATTGCAGAGATTGAAGCGATGGAATACGATTTTTTCCGGGCTGTTATCCGAAGAGAGACCTCATCACCAGGACAGCTGAAGGGTACAAAACAGACTTTGCCGTCAATCCTGCAGACGCCATTGCCGCCATAGGCAAGTTTATCGATAACAGCAACCGGTAACGGCACATTACACTCGTGAATTTCGCATGCGGGAGGTTTTAACGCATTTCCGATACTCGCTCCGGACAAAGCGGGGAGCGAACTCAGGGTTTGACAGGTACGTTCCGGCAGATTCATGAAAGAGTCGTGTCAACTGACTGCGGACTGCATCAATTTCAGACTCGGGAACTGCCATTTTTTCCAGTACCCGTTCAAATCTGACGCAGGCGCCCAGCATCCCGACGGCATGACTGAATTCGGCGTCATCTTCAAAATAGATCTGCTTCAGTGGAATATCGCACCAGGCACGCACCTTGACATGAAAATAGCCGCCAAAATAGTGACTGGTCTGATCGAGCAGCGTCATGGAGAGATCCGAATCCCGAGTAAACGTTTCGATACTCAAAGCGCGCCCAACAGCATATGCATTTGAGGCATTACCCGGACATCGGCCAGGCGGGACGATGCCAGTTCCTGAAGATGGAGTACGCGCGCGGCACTGATGCCGACCGTCCCGTCCTGCATTGATACCGGCTGCAAAAAGAGCGGCAGCGACGCATCAACAGAAGAGATCACATCACACACCTGCTGAATTTCACCCTCGGACGTCAACCCGCCCACCACAACTTTTACGGAAACGTTGCTTCCATGCGCCTCGCGGAGAAAAAGGGCATGGAGATCCCAGAGATGCTCCGTACAGCCGGCGGTCGAAGGAAGTTTCATATCCATGCTGATATAATCAACGTGCGGTTTTACCAGCCGGAGAGCAATGTGCATGGTGCCGTTTGTTTCAAGATGAATCGGAAGAGTTTTTCTTATTTCAGGAAACCACGCCGCGAGGGCATCGGCATGAAGCAGCGGCTCCCCCCCCGTAACACTGACTGAATGGTGTGCCCCCGGCAGCTGCAGTCGCCACTGGTCAAAAACAGCCGATATTCTCTGCAGCGACACCGGTTGCGGGATGGTCAGAAACGTACCTGAACCGGGCTTTGATTCCAGCCGGCAGATATCGGATTTTTCAAAGTCGGTATCGCAATAGCGGCAATCGAGATTGCATTCCATCATGCGGACAAAAATCTGCCTGCGCCCCGCCAGCATCCCCTCCCCCTGAATGGAAGAAAATATTTCGCTGATGTAAACCTGGTCACTCATAATAGCGGGCGGAGGCGTTGTCGGATTCCCAGACGGTGATTGAATCGACGGTGATATTATCGTTATTCAGACGCTCGGAGATGCGCCGATAGAGATATTTCGAAATATGCTCCGACGACGGGGAAATATCACGGAAGGCTGGATTATCATTAAGATATTTGTGATCAAGTTCATTAATTATCTCACCTGCTTCACGCTTCAGAACCTTGAAATCTATCCCCAGGCCGGCCGTATCCAATTCACGGGCCGTGACCGCAACCTCTACTTTCCAGTTGTGACCATGAAGGTTTTCGCAATCCCCCTGATAATTCATCAAGTTATGGGCAGCGGCAAAACTGGTGCGAATCGTCAGCATGTACATTATGAACAACTCCTCTACATGGTTATGGTTTGGTGCTACCGGTATCGATACTACACACAAAAAAAAGCAACCACAACAGGTTGCCCGTCGGATTTGCGATTTAATTTGTAACTACCCGGCTCTATCGAAACAACATACCAAAACCAAAAGCACTTTACAGGGATAAAAGGGATGAAGGGGATGACCCCTTAATACTGCAAAACTATATTAGTTAAACCCAAAAAAACAGCCGTCTGTTTTCTTTGCTTTTATCCCCTTCATCCCTGTTAAAAAAAGATTTTGCACGGTGAGGATGTTACTTATATTTCCGTATCAGCGCTGAGAAGCTTCCAGCGCCTGCTCTATGTCCGCGATGATGTCATCGACATATTCGATCCCGATCGAAAGCCGGATAAAGTCGGCAGTCACGCCGGAAGCAATCTGCTCTTCAGCGCTCAACTGCTGGTGCGTAGTGGAAGCGGGATGGATAACCAGCGATTTTGCATCGCCGATATTTGCCAGGTGCGACAGCAGTTTGACATTGTCGATAAATTTCTTGCCGGCCTCCATCCCCCCCTTGATGCCGAATCCGATTACAGCTCCCTCACCCTTGGGAAGATACCTGAGCGCCCGTGCGTGATCCTTGTGACTGGCCAGCCCCGGATAGTTAACCCAGACAACGGTCGGATGAGCTTCCAGCCAGCAGGCAACAGCACGGGCATTTTCGACGTGACGCGCCATCCGGACATGGAGAGTCTCCAACCCCAGTAAAATCTGGTGCGAGTTGAATGGCGATATACAGGCTCCCATATCACGGAGCAGGGAAACCCGCATCTTGATGATATACGAGATATTTCCCAGAGCCTCCCAATACACAAGACCATGATAGGAAGGATCAGGCTCGGTAAATTCGGGGAACTTTCCGTTATTCCAGGGGAATTTCCCGCCGTCAACGACCGCGCCGCCGATGCTGGTGCCATGGCCGCCAATGAACTTGGTCAACGAATAGACAACAATGTCGGCGCCATGCTGAAGCGGCTTGAACAGATATGGGGTCGTAACCGTATTATCAACGACAAAGGGCAGACCGGCCTCATGCGCGACCGCTGCGATCGCTTCAAAATCATCGACGTTGTTTTTCGGATTGCCGACGGACTCGCTGTACACCAGCCGGGTGTTTCCGTCGATCGCTCTCCGGATGTTTTCAGGATCGGAGGTATCGACAAACTTTACCGTAATGCCGAACTTGGGCAGCGTATAATGGAACAGGTTATAGGTACCGCCATACAGATAATTGGTTGAGACGATGTTGTCGCCCGCCTTGGCGATATTAAGCACCGCATACGTTATCGCCGCCTGACCCGAGGCGACGGCAAGAGCGGCAACTCCGCCGTCAAGAGCCGCGAGGCGCTGTTCAAGGACGTCGGTCGTCGGGTTCATGAGCCGGGTATAAATGTTGCCGAATTCTTTCAAGCCGAAAAGGTTGGCGGCATGTTCGGAACTTTTGAATACATACGAGGTGGTCTGATACAGGGGAACCGCTCTCGAAAGGGTGGTTGGATCCGGTGTCTGGCCTGCATGAAGGGTAAGAGTCTCAAATGAATGAGTGGTATCTGACATGATTCCTCCTGAAAAGTATGCGAATAT
>JANNLB010000132.1:0-17209 GCA_031396605.1 Geobacter sp.
TGACCTCGTCGGTCGGGAGAGCCTTTACGCTGCCGCTCTGACCGAAGTTCAGGGAGCGGTGGAGGGGTACAACACCGGTCACCGCTGGCTGGATGATATCCGGCGGTCGGTCTATCGCTGCTGCCTGCTGCTGATCACCCATACCCTCAAAACGAACTTTTTCGTGGTCGAGAAACAGGCGCTGGCCTTCCGGCTTGACCCGGGGTATCTGCGACTGCTCGGTCAGGAATTTACCGCGGATCTTCCGGAAACGCTCCCTTTTCGAGTTACCTTTTTCTTCAGCCGTTTCGGCGCCGGCTATCATGTCGGATTCTCGGATATCGCCCGGGGCGGCTGGCGCACGGTCATCGCCCGGAGTGCCGATGATTATATAACCTCGGCCAATACCATCTTCCGCGAAGTGTACGTTTTGGCCAACACACAGCATTTGAAGAACAAGGACATCTATGAGGGGGGCTCCAAACTGGCGGTCGTTCTGGATGCTTCTGATCTGGAACAGGCCGGGAGCGAGGCGGAGAATTGTCGGCTTTACAAACTTCAATACAGTATTGCCAACGCATTTCTGGATATTTTCATCACCGAAAACGGGGTTGCCAGGGACCGGCGGGTTGTTGATTACTACGGGGACGACGAGCCGATCGAAATTGGTCCTGACGAGAACATGCACGACGGCATGATCGAGGCGATCGCCGCCCTGTCGAAAAAACGGGGCTATATGCTCGGCGTCGGCATCATGTCCAGCAAGCGCTTCGGTATCAATCACAAGGAGTATGGCGTCACCTCTGCAGGTGTGGTGACTTTTGCAGAAATCACCATGGCAGATGCTGTCGGGATCGACATGCGCCGCGACCGGTTCTCGCTGAAGATGACCGGCGGCCCGAACGGCGATGTCGCGGGCAACACCCTGCGCATCATGCTGGAGCGCTGTCCCGGAGTGGAGGTCCGGCTTATTCTGGACGGCACAGCGGCACTGCATGATCCAAACGGCATCCATCATGACGAATTACGTCGTATCGTGCTTGCGCACGACCTCGATGCCTTCAATCCGGATTTCCTCGGGGAGGGAGGCTATATCGTGTACCGGACCGGGCGGCGGGTGGAGGGGTTGAAGGAATCGCACCGGAAGTTCATGCGCACGGTTGATGGCCTTGTTGAGGAGTGGCTGGATATCGATGACTTCAATCGCCTCTACAACAGCCTGGTCTTCACGGTCAAGGCCGATCTCTTTATCCCGGCCGGCGGTCGTCCGGAGTCGATAGACGGGCAGAACTGGCGGTCATTCCTGGATGAAACGGGTGTGCCGTCGTCACGGGTTGTCATAGAAGGCGCCAATTCCTACATTACACCCGAAGCGAGGATCCAACTGCAAAAGAGCGGGGTGGTTCTGATGCGTGACGCTTCAGCCAATAAATGCGGGGTCATATCATCATCCTACGAGATTATTGCCAATCTGCTGCTTTCTGAACGTGAATTTATGGAACAGAAGGAGCGTTATGCCGGTGATGTGCTGGCCATCCTTGAAAAGCGAGCCGCCGATGAGGCCCGCCTTATCCTGCGACGGCGGGTTGAATCTAACGGAACTCTGCTCTACAGTGAAATTTCCGAAACAATCAGCCAGAACATCAACAGACTCTACTCGCAACTGTTCGAGTTCTTCTCGGCGCGTCCTGAGCTCTGCCTGCAAGCCCCCTTCCGTCAAGCCATTCTGAATCATCTGCCGCGCATGCTGCAGGAATCAGCCGCCTTCCGGCAACGAATCAGAAAACTGCCGCAAAAATATCTCTGTGCGATCCTGGCAGCCGAGATCGGTTCGTCATTGGTCTACAGCGGCAGCCGTGATGCCGATTTCGAGGATATGGTGCGACGGCATCTGGCACAGGTACTGTAAATTTTGCTTTTATTACGGCGGACTGTTGTGCTAAAAACTAAGCCTCCGTGCGATTTTAAACCGAATCACCTATATACAAGGAGTCTGCCATGTCAACAACCAATGATAATGCCGCTGCTGCTATCATCTCCTTTGTTTCCGGTGCCGTAATTGGTGCCGCTGCTGCTTTACTGCTGGCCCCGGCGCCGGGTCGTGAAATCCGCGGGAAACTTTCCGATCTGGGTGAAACTGCTGCCGACCGCGTGAAGCGGATTGCCCGCGAAGCAAAATTCAGGACTTCATCTAAAACCAAAGGCGCCGGCTATGAGTACGATGGCGGGGATGCCTGGATATAACCGGGCCACTCCCGGATGGAACTGAAATATGGAACAGCTGCGTGTACCCTCGACCTCCCGCCGGAACGCCTGGCGGGAGTGATCGTTCCCCCACCTATTGTCGTCGACCAGTCCCCCGTTGAGATAATCGAAGCTGCACTGGACAGCTGTCACACCTTTATCGCCTCCTTCAGACCTGGTGAGAAGTTGGTGATCGTCACCTCGGACATTACCCGTTATACCGGAAGTGAAATCTACCTTCCGCTTCTGGTAGACCGTCTGAACCGCCAGGGGATTGCCGATGGCGACATCGAAATTCTGATCGCCCTCGGCATTCATCGCAAGCAGACCGAGCATGAACATCAGAGGATTCTTGGCCCGCTGTATGGACGGATACATGTTTCGGATCACGAATGCGACGACCCTGACATGTTGACCTTCATCGGAACGACCTCGAATGGAATCAAAGTACGCATTAACCGCAAGGCGGTGGAAGCTGACCACCTGATTCTGACCGGCACGATCGGTTTTCATTACTTCGCCGGTTTCGGAGGTGGGCGCAAGAGTGTCCTGCCGGGTATCGCCAGTCGAAAAGCCTGTATGGCCAGCCACTTTGCCGTGCTTAATCCTGGCGAGGGAAACGGCAAGAATCCGTTGGCGGTCACCGGTAATCTGGATGGAAATCCGGTCCATCAAGCGATGGTCGAAGGGTGTGCTCTGGCGAAGCCGGCTTTTATCCTTAATACCGTGCTGACCGCCGACAAACGCATTATAGCGGCCTTTGCCGGAGATTGGCGCGAGGTGCACGAGGCCGGATGCCGGTTTTATCACGAGCGATTTGCCTATCCATTGTCTGAAAAAGGAGATCTTGTGGTCGCCTCCTGTGGCGGCTTCCCCAAGGATATCAACCTTATTCAGGCCCATAAGTCGATGGAATATGCTGCGCAGGCTCTTAAAGACGGGGGAGTGATGATCCTGCTGGCGGAGTGCCGCGACGGCTTCGGCAACGGTACTTTCTTCAACTGGTTTCGCTTTAAGCGGCTGGAAGAGTTCGAAGCGGCGCTTCGGGAGCAGTATGAGATCAACGGTCAGACAGCCTACTCATTGCTGCAGAAAGCACAGCGTTTCCGGATTATTCTGGTATCGCAGTTTCCGCTGCAGCAGGTTGAGGAAATGGGGATGATTCCGGCGCGGACGCTGGATGAGGCGATGGAGTTGGCGATCGGGATGCTGTCTGATGAGTGGCGCTGTTATCTGATGCCTGAGGCGGGGTGTGTGCTGCCGGTGGCTGCAAAATGATCTATCAACCATGAAAATGATTGCTCGCTGCTACCTTTGTTGCTATCGTGCCACCGTTTTTTCGAAATTATCAGCTGAGGAAGTGACCGAATGAAATTGCACGATGAACTGAAATCTCTCGGCTCCGGCGTTACCGCCTATAACTATGACAAGCCTGACGCTGACTTACTGGAAGCGTTTCCGAGCCCTTTCGCTCGTACAGAGCTCAACCCGGCGGGGGCTGTCGGCACCTTGCACATTGAATGTCCTGAATTCACCTGTCTCTGCCCGATGACCGGACAGCCTGATTTCGGGAAGATCGTCATTGATTATCAGCCGGACCGGCTTTGTGTCGAGAGCAAGAGCCTGAAGCTGTACCTTGGTTCATTCCGGATGCATGGCGAATTCCACGAAGCGGGCGTCAATCGCATCTGCAATGATATGGTGAAGCTGCTCGACCCGGTCTGGCTTACGGTGCGGGGAGAGTTCACACCGCGCGGCGGCATCCCGTTCTGGCCGACGGCGGAATATCTAAAGAAATCAGCACACTCGAAATAACAAATAAAACCAAAAAGCATTTTTACAGGGATAAAAGGGATGAAGGGGATAAGGCCTTTGAAACCATAAAGACTCAAAGACTCTATGTTTTAATCCCAAAAGCTTGAATCTTTGTTGTTTGTAGTTATCCCCTGTATCCTCTTCATCCCTGTTAAATTGATTGTTTTTGTTGTGAACTGAATAGTTGCGATACAAATAACCAAGGAGATTCATCAGTCATGTTTTCAACGTCCGACTTTAAAAGAGGACTTGTCATCCAGCTGGACGGCGCACCCTGCCTGATCACAGATGTCTCCACCCAATCGCCCACAGCTCGCGGCGCTAATACCATGGTCAAAACCCGCTATCGCAACCTGATTACCGGTCAGGTATTGGAGAAAACGTTCCGCTCGGGCGACAAGGTGGATGAGGCGGATTTCGAACGCCATAAAGGGCAGTTCCTGTATGCCGACAGTGGCAACGGGGTTTTTATGGATCTTGAAAATTATGAACAGTTCGAGATGCCGGCCGAAGAATTCGAGCCGCTCTCGCTCTATCTGCTCGACGGAGCTGAAGTAGTTTTGGGTTTGTTTGAAGGGCGCATGGTTAATGTTGATTTGCCGATGACCGTTGAATTGACGGTGGTGGAAACGCCGCCGGTCATGAAAAATGCGACCGCGACAGCCGAAACAAAGGAAGCGATTCTCGAAACCGGGCTGAAAATACGGGTTCCCCCGTATCTTGAAGCGGGCGAAAAAGTGAAAGTTGATACCCGTGATAGTCGCTTTCTCTCACGGGCATAACTGCTGAAAACTGTTCTAATATTACTTGACAGCGGTGTCTGTGTCCTCTATTGTGTAACTCCCCTACGGGCCTATAGCTCAGTTGGCTAGAGCCACCGGCTCATAACCGGTTGGTCCCAGGTTCGAGTCCTGGTGGGCCCACCATTTCATACATCGAGGGATAAACGCCGGATGCCGGCCAGATATTTGGGAACGTCCCGTTACCATACCTCACCACGAGAGTGCACACCGAAAGGTTGCACTCTTTTTAATTGTAGCCGATGAAAATCCCAAAAACAGCAGACATACTTGGAATCATTAACAAAATAGCTCCGGTGGCGCTGGCGGAACCGTGGGACAATACCGGACTTCAGATTGGTGACCCCGCTGCCGAAGTGACCCGTATCATGGTTGCCCTTGATCCGGCTCCTGATGTAATCGATTCTGCCATCGCCGCATCGTGCAACTTGCTTGTCACCCACCATCCCCTTATATTCAAGCCCCTCAAGTCCATTTCAGCGGCAACCCCGCACGGAGCAGCCATCCAAAAGGCAATACGGGGGGGGCTGTCGATAATCTCGATGCATACCAACTATGATATTGCCCGCGGAGGACTTAATGATCTGCTGGCGGCTAAAATAGGGCTTTCAGGCACTGTTCCGCTCAAGGTTACATCATCCTCGGAGCTCGTCAAACTGGTGGTATTCGTCCCGGTAGAGCACGTTGAACAGGTGCGGTCTGTGCTGTTCCCCTTTGCCGCGGCACAGGGAAATTATCGGGACTGCTCCTTTGCTGCTGGAGGATCAGGGACATTTACCCCGCTCGATGGAGCGGATCCCTTTGCCGGAACGATAGGAGTATTGGCAAAGGTGCCGGAAGAGCGGCTGGAACTGCTGATTGAGCGTGGAAAGCTGCCGCGCGCAGTGAAGGCGCTGCTGGCAGCCCACCCCTATGAGGAGCCGGCTTTTGATCTCTACCCGCTCTTGAATGAAGGGAAAAAGCTGGGCATCGGCCGGATTGGCCGCTTGCCGGAACCTGTGGCGCTAGCGGAGTATGTCAGCCGCCTTAGAACTGTTTTGTCAGCACCGGCGCTTCGCTATGTAGGCGACCCCGCCGCCAGGATTTCAAAAGTGGCGCTCTGCAGCGGCAGCGGCGCATCGTTACTGCATGATGCGGCCCGTTCAGGTGCAGATCTGCTGGTAACCGGCGACGTAAAATATCACGAGGCGCGTGATGCCGAAGATCTCGGCCTGCCCTTGATTGATGCCGGTCATTTCCCCACGGAAATAATCATGGTGCATGAGATAACGGAACGACTTGGCCGTGCGCTTGTCACGGCTGGCTATACGGATTGCCGGGTAGAAGCGTGCCAAACGGAAACTGATCCGTTTCGAATTTAGAAAAAAGTCACAACTAATTCGTAGCAAGGGGGATTAATTTGAAAAAGAAACTGGACATGCTGGAAGAATTGCAGGAGGTTGACCAGCGGATCGACACACTGAAGGCCGCTCAGAAAGGATTGCAGGCCGAATTGTGTGGAATAAATCAGGGAGTGGATGCATCAGGGGAAGAGGTTGCCGTTCTTGAGGTCGGCCTGGCTCAGCTTGAAACGGAAAAAACCGGTCTGGAAGCCACCCACGCAGCGGAGCTGGAAAATATTGTCAGATCCGAAACAAACATGAAGGAGATCAAGACCAATAAAGAGTTCCAGGCGGTTGGTCGCGAAATTACCGCTGCCCGGAGGCAGGTGACTGATCTTGAGGAGCAGCTGTTGCAGAAAATCACCCAGATCGAAGAGCTTTCTGCTTCGCTTGCGGTAAAAAAAGGTCAACTTTATGAGCTTGCCGAAAACTCTGCTCAGCGGGTCGTAGCCAAGCAGGCTGAAATTGATAAAATTCAGTCGGATATCGATGTGGATGTTGAACGTCGGGAAACCGTGACCAAAGGGATACCTGCCAGCCTGGTCAAAAAGTTTACCATTCTCCGCGAACAGCGCCGCGGGCAAGCCCTAGCCATTGCGCGGGACGGCTATTGCATGGGGTGCAATATGCACTTGCCACCGCAGTTATATAATAATTTGTACAAGTACGAGGAGTTGCTGGCCTGCCCTCATTGCCAGCGGATCCTGATCCTCAAGTTGCAGCAGTAGTAGTAAGTAGGAGCGGCAGTATGCCGCTCCTGCATTACGGTTTGGTTGAAGTAGTCCAGATGGTCGCCGCCGGTTTATCCGGTGGAGGAAAGTCCGGGCTCCATAGGGCGTGACGCTGGATAACGTCCAGCGGGGGTGACCCCAGGGATAAGTGCCACAGAGAGAAGTCCGCCTGTTTCGGCAGGTAAGGGTGAAAGGGTGAGGTAAGAGCTCACCGGGTCCGGCGGTGACGTTGGATGCCAGGTAAACCCCGTCAGGAGCAAGACCAAATAGGGGGGCGTTAAGGGCGGCCCGCCCGTGCCCCCGGGTTGGTTGCTTGAGGGTGTCGGTAACGGCATACCCAGATGAATGACCATCGCCCGGGAAGGGGTAACCCGACCCGGGAACAGAACCCGGCTTACGGACTGCTTCAACCAATTTTAACTGCATCACCTTCAAATTATTAATCAAAGGCGAAAAGGCTTAGATAATGGCTACTATTCATGACCTGGTACTTATTCACGTAGACAATAAACCGGGATTTTATGCCCGTGTAGAGGCGATCCACCCCGACGTCAAGCCGGGCTGGTGGCAAGTCAAATTACTGGTACTTACCTTTCCGCTACAGGTTTTTACCTGGATTCTTGACGACCTCCAGCTTGAAGGAGCCGATTTCACCATGGGGGGCACGCCGCTTCGTTTGGAAGATGTGGTTTCTCCGGTCGAGCTGGAACGGGTTGAGAAGGAAAAAGCCGAGAAGGAGCGTGTGCAGAAGATTCGCCGGGAAGGTGGAGCACCCAAGGTAATTTCACTGCAGGATCGCCGTAAGAAATAGAAGATTCATCGCCGCTCTCAATAACAGACAGTCGCGGAACAATTGCCAGATTCAAGGAGGATTCACCATGTTTTTCCCACAATTCCGGGCTCGCAGAATCAGGGGGAGTGAAACTTTTCGCCGGATGGTCCGCGAAACATCCCTGTCAGTTAACGACCTTGTCTATCCAATGTTTTCAATCTTCGGGAGCGGAATTAGAAAAGAGATATCTTCCATGCCGGGCATCTACCAGCAATCCATCGAGAATATCGTTGCCGAGGCCAGGGAGGTACGTGATCTGGGAATTCCGGCTGTGTTGCTGTTTGGCATCCCCGAGACCAAAGATGCGGTCGGTAGTGACGCCTATTCCGATACTGGCATCATTCAGGAAACGATTCGGGCGCTGAAAAAGAATGTGCCGGGTCTGGCGGTCATCACCGATGTCTGCTTGTGTGAATATACCGATCACGGGCACTGCGGAATCATCAAAAACGGCGACGTAGATAATGACCCGACATTGGATCTGCTTGCGCGAGAAGCGCTCTCTCACGTGCAGGCGGGGGCTGATATGGTGGCTCCGTCCGATATGATGGACGGTCGGGTCGGCGCCATCCGCGAAATACTGGATGAGAACGGCTATGATGCGATTCCGATTATGAGCTATGCGGTCAAATACGCTTCCGGCTATTACGGCCCATTCCGTGAAGCGGCCGAGTCAACGCCGCAGTTCGGGGATCGCCGCAGCTATCAGATGGATCCTGCCAACCGGCGTGAAGCGTTACGCGAAGCAGCTTCGGATATTGAAGAGGGGGCTGACATCATAATGGTAAAGCCGGGCCTGCCGTACCTCGATATCCTGCGCGACCTGCGCAACGAGTTTGATCTGCCGCTGGCGGTCTACAATGTCTCTGGTGAATACAGCATGATCAAGGGTGCTGCCGAGCGGGGGTGGATAGATGAGGAACGGGTGGTGCTGGAAACAATGACTGCTTTCAAGCGGGCCGGGGCTGACATTATCATAACCTATCACGCAAAGGATGTTGCTAAATGGCTTGCCAAATAAGACCAATTCCAAATCAAGGCGCTATCTTCGTTGGCTCGTCTTCAGCTCCTCAACGTACGTAGCCCTGATAAACAGGATAAGTGCGTTAACGAAGTTATTTTCTGCCAGAAAAGCGCAGAAAACATCTTCTAACTTACTAATTGTACGCCTTCGTCGCCTCAATCCTCACCGCCTTGATTTCATCCTTGATTTGAAATTGGTAGATGGTTGAGTTCGCAAAAGTACTTCAGTTAATGGTTTTATTGTGTGACTGTGGCCTGTCCAGATAGCGGGGCAGGCCGCCGCGCACTTCGACAGTCGGCCCGTCCTCCAATTCCTCAGCCTCTCCGCTGTCTTCTCCGTACTCTTCTTCCCCCGCCGCCCAGGCGTACAGCTTCTGTGAATCCCGCAGCACCGGTCGTAGTGGTGTGCCAAAGACCCGCTTCTGCATCTCTTCGTCAAACAGGCCAATACAGCCGTGTGATGCCGGTCGGCCTGGCAGATCGCGGGCATGTAGCCAGTACGAAACGTTATCCTCTCCGATGTGAAAGCGGAGGGCGTTGTCCATCGGGTACTGCTCTTCGTCGTCGGCAGTTTTATAGAGTGACGATGTGTGAATAAGGTGGCGGGTGGATATTCGGAACATGCCGATGGGGGTTTCCGTGGTAGCTTTGCCGGTTGCGGCCGGAGTTGAAAAGATCAGTTTGCCATGTTTATAGGCGCCCAGCCACTGCTCGGTTACATCGACCAGAATATACTTTTCGTGACGCGCGGCCGGCTTATAGAAATGCGGCAGAGGCGTATAGGTGCGGATGTCCGCCATATTGTCGGGAACTTTGATCGTCATGCCGGGATAAACGTGGCGGCGGTCAACCCGGTTAAATCTTGCCACCAGAACCCAGTCCGAACCAAAGAGAGATTCGAGCGACTGATGCGGCTGAATAAACCGGGCATGCCAGTTGATGCTTTTGAGGCTCGGATACTCTATTCGCGAGAGGTCTTCTCTGGCTTTGTCCTCAGGTGATGCGGCCGGACCATCCGTCAGGGATGGTGACCGGAGTGCCGAAATACTGACGAGGATGAAAGTAAACAGCGTTACCAGAACTATTTTGTGCGAAAGCCGCATACGGCTGTAGCGCATACAGAAGCGTCCTTGCAAAATGAGATGGTGAATGGGTATCATAGTCATTTGTCAGGCACTATTCAACAGTTGTCATCATGCCGGTTGAAATTTCTGGCATCAAAACAGGTCAGGTGCTAAATTGCCGATTCATTATGCTTTTCATTCCAACGCGGAGAACAAAATTGGAAGAGCCGAATCAGAAGCCTACATATAATCAGTTTGCCAGTGACAATTATGCCGGGATCTGCCCGGAGGCGTGGCAGGCCATGCAGGCTGCCAACGTCGGGTTTGTCTCCTCGTATGGCGATGACCTCTGGACGGAGCGAGCCTGTGAACACCTGCGCCAGGTATTTGAGACGGAGTGCCAGGTGTTCTTTGTTTTTAACGGCACAGCGGCTAATTCACTGGCATTGGCGTCCCTGTGCCGTTCGTACCATAGTGTGATCTGTCATGAACTGGCCCATGCCGAGACCGACGAGTGCGGAGCGCCGGAGTTTTTCTCAAACGGAACCAAGCTGCTGCATGTGAACGGTCCCGGTGGAAAGTTCGATCTGGCAGAGGTCGAGCGGGTTATCACCCGCCGCAGTGATATCCATTATCCTCGCCCGAAGGTCTTGAGCCTGACTCAGGCGACTGAGGTCGGCACGGTGTACACGCCGGATGAAATCAGGGCTGCCAGTGATCTGGCCAGGCGGCATGGGATGCGGGTGCAGATGGACGGTGCCCGTTTCGCCAATGCTGTTGTTTCGCTGGATGTTGCTCCTGCGGAGATAACCTGGCGGGCAGGGGTGGATGTCCTCTGTCTGGGGGGGGCGAAAAACGGCATGGCGGTTGGCGAAGCGGTGGTATTCTTTGACCGTGAGCTGGCTCATGAATTTGACTATCGCTGTAAACAGGCGGGACAGCTGGCGTCCAAGATGCGTTTTATTTCGGCGCCCTGGATAGGGATGCTCGAAGGCGGAGCCTGGCTCAAAAACGCCCGTCACGCCAATGATTGTGCCGCGTTGCTGGAAAAGCATCTGGCCGGTATCGACGGCGTCCGTATCATATATCCCCGGCAGGCCAACTCGGTGTTTGTCGAGATGCCGGAAGCTGTTGCGGCGTCACTCCGGTCTGCCGGCTGGCACTTCTATTCATTCATCGGATCAGGAGGTGCGCGCTTCATGTGTTCGTGGCAGACAACGGAACGTGATGTACTCCAATTGGCTGCTGCGGTCAGGTCGGCAGCTTCATTGCCGACTTGAACCACGGGACATTCGGCATGGTCAAGACGTTTACCATGGCATACTGGTATGACAACTTTTGATTTTTCCTAAAAAACAGTTATGTGCAAGTATTGGCTTGCGTTTTTCATATCATTTGTGTAGAGAATGAGGGGGTAAAAGACGTCGGATGGGTTTGTCATACTTTAGTCACCGATTCTACCGTCAGTTTGAGCTCGCTAGATTTTATTTTAGCTAAACGGATGCCAGTGTGAAAAAGAAAAAGATGATCCTCTCCCAGGGTACGATGGACGTCGACTTTGTGCGCAAGGTCGAAGCCCTCTCCGGCACCTCTGTGCGCCGTTGTTTCCAGTGCGGTAAATGCTCTGCCGGCTGTCCCATGGCCACCTTCATGGAGCATCCCCCCAACCGTGTAGTTCGCCTTCTTCAACTTGGCCAGTGGCAGCGCATCCTGGCCGGGCGCTCCATCTGGTACTGTGCTTCCTGCGAGACCTGCACCACCCGCTGCCCCAATAAAGTCGATCTAACCTCCATCATGGACGCCCTGCGAAAGCTTTCCTGGGACGCCGAAGGCACCTCCAAGGAAAGCTACGTCCAGCTGGCCAACAAACTCTTCCTGCAGAACATCCGCAGCTACGGCCGCCAGTACGAAATGCGCCTGGCCGCCGTCTTCAACGTCAAATCCGGCCAATTTTTGAAAGACCTGATGCTCGGCCCCAAACTGCTCGCCAAAGGCAAACTGAAGATATTCCACAGCAAAAACAAGAACCTGTCCGAAATCGAAAAGATATTTACCCGCATCGAAGAGATGCGCGCTAAAGGGGAAGCACTTTGAAATCAATTATGAATTTTGAATGTTGAATGTTGGATTGAAAGGTCTTTACATTCAAAATCCATAATTCAAAATTCAAAATTTGAATAAGGATTCGGGACCATAGCCATGAAAACCACTCTCAATTATTCATATTATCCCGGCTGTTCCCTGCATGCCTCCGCCAGTGAATACGACCTCTCCACCCGTGAACTGTTCAAAGCGCTGAACATCGGCCTGACCGAAGTACCCGACTGGTTCTGCTGCGGCGCCACCCCCGCCCACAACGTCGACGAACTGCTGTCGCTCTCCCTCTGCGCCAAGAACCTGGAACTGGCCGGCACGGTCGAAGGAGACCTGGCCGTAGCCTGCGCCGCCTGCTTCTCGCGGCTCAAGACCACCCAGCATGTCCTGACTGAAAACGACGTCAAACGCACACAGGTCGAAAAAGCCATCGACGCCCCCGTCAAACTGGACGGCAAGGTCAAGCACCTGCTGGAGATCCTGGCCAAGGACCTGGGGCTGGAGCGCCTCGCCGCCGCCGTCAACAAACCGCTGGCCGGCCTCAAAGTCGCCTGCTACTACGGCTGTCTGCTGACCCGTCCCACCGACGTCCCCAACCTCGACTGCGTCGAAGCCCCCACCATCATGGAACGGGTCGTCGAAGCGGCCGGCGCAGAGACCGTAGCCTGGACCCACCGCCTCGAATGCTGTGGCGCCAACTTCACCCTCTCGCGTCCCGGCGTCGTCATCCAACTGACCAACGCCATCCTCGACTCCGCCAAAGCGGCCGGCGCCGACTGCATCATGGTCGGCTGCCCGCTCTGTCACGGCAACCTGGACATCCGCCAGAAGGAGATCGAAGGAGTCTACAAGACCAACTACAACATGCCGGTCTTCTACCTGACTCAGCTGGTCGGCCTGGCCGCGGGGCTCTCAGCCGAGAAACTGGGCCTTGGTGCCATGATTGTCAACCCGATGCCACTGCTGAAAGAGAAGGGGTTACTGTAACATGTCAAGAATAGGCGTATTCATCTGCCACTGCGGCGAGAACATCTCCCGAACCGTCGACGTCGAGCGCGTTGCGCAAGAAGTCGGCAGGCTGCCCGGCGTAGCCTTCTCCACCGACTACAAATACATGTGTTCCGACCCCGGTCAGAATCTCTTGAAGAAAGCCATCCAGGAACAGCAACTCTCCCATGTCGTGGTGGCCGCCTGCTCACCCCGCATGCACGAAAAGACCTTCAGGAAAGCCGTCGAAGCCGCCGGCCTGAACCCCTTCCTGTGCGAGATGGCCAACATCCGTGAACACTGCTCCTGGGTTCACGAAAACAGGGAAGAAGCCACCATCAAGGCGATCGAGATCGTCGGCATGATGGTCGAGCGGGTCAAGAAAAACCGCATCCTCCCCACCATCACCGTACCGGTAACAAAAAGATCGCTCGTCATCGGCGGCGGCATCGCCGGCATCCAGGCCGCCCTCGACATCGCCGACTGCGGCCATGAAGTCATCCTGGTCGAGCGGGAACCCTCCATCGGCGGCCACATGGCCCAGCTCTCCGAGACCTTCCCGACCCTCGACTGCTCGCAATGCATCATGACCCCCAAGATGGTCGACGTCGCCAACCACCCCAAGATCAAGCTCTACACCTACAGTGAAATAGAAAAGGTCGAGGGCTACATCGGTAACTTCCAGGTCACCATCAAGAAACGGGCCCGCTCCGTCGATGAAGACAAATGCACCGGCTGCGGCGTCTGCATGACCAAATGCCCGCAGAAAAAGATTCCCAACAAATTCGACCGGAACATCGGCATGCGCACGGCCATCTACGTCCCCTTTCCCCAGGCCGTGCCGAATACACCGGTCATCGACCGTGACAACTGCACCTGGTTCAAAACCGGCAAATGCGGCGTCTGTCAAAAAGTCTGCGGCCCCGGCGCCGTTGATTTCGAACAGCAGGACACCCTGATCGTCGAAGCGATCGGCGCCATCGTCGTCGCCACCGGCTTCGACCTCTACTCGATCTCCGAAAAACCCAAAGGCTCCCCCATCAAAGGGTACGGCGAATTCGGTCACGGCAAGATCCCCGACGTCATCGACGGCATGACCTTCGAGCGGCTGGCAAGCGCAAGCGGCCCCACCGGCGGCAAGATCCTGCGCCCCTCCGACGGCAGGGAACCGAAACAGATAGTCTTCATACAATGCATCGGATCGAGAGCGAGAGAAAAAGGGATCAGCTACTGCTCCAAAGTCTGCTGCATGTACACCGCCAAACATACCATGCTCTATCACCACAAAGTCCCAGGCGGTCAGGCCTACGTCTTCTTCATGGACGCCCGTACTCCCGGCAAGGGGTACGACGAATTCTGGAGAAGATCTATCGAAGAAGAAGAAGCGGTCTACATCCGCGGCATGGTCTCGCGTCTCTACCAGAAGGGCGACAAGATCGTCGTCATGGGGAGCGACATCGCCGTCGGCGTCCAGGTCGAAATCGAAGCCGACATGGTCGTCCTGGCAACAGCGATTCAACCCCGGAAAGGCGCTGATCTCCTCGCTCAGAAGCTCGGCATCTCCTACGACAAATACAACTTCTACTCGGAAGCCCACGCCAAACTGCGCCCGGTGGAATGCGCCACCGCCGGTATCTACCTGGCCGGCGCCTGCCAGGGGCCCAAAGACATCCCCGAGACCGTATCTCAAGCCAGTGCCGCCGCCGCAAAAGTCATGACCCTCTTCTCAAAGGACCAGCTGGAGCGGGAGCCGATCGTTGCCCGTGTACGAGAAACCGGCTGCGTCGGCTGTTTCGCCTGCAAGAAGGTCTGCGCCTACGGCGCCGTAGAGGAAAAGGAAATACGGGACCGTCAGGGCAACCTGATTAAGACGGTAGCCTACGTCAATCCCGGCGTCTGCGGTGGCTGCGGCACCTGCCAGGCAACCTGTCCGTCCAAGAGTGTGGAACTTGACGGCTACACCGATGAACAGATCGTCGCGATGATAGAAGCGCTTTAGAAGCTGAAAAACATAAACAAAGTTTTTTCAGCTTCAGGATTACCTCATGATTACTCAGGATTTTAAAATCCTGGTAATCCGGAAGTAATCCTGAGGCTAAAGAAAAGGTTATTATTTTTATGCACCCCGACAAACCCAAACACGACTTCGAACCGAAGATCATCGCCTTCGTCTGCACCTGGTGCACCTATGCCGGGGCCGACCTGGCCGGCACCAGTCGGATGCAGTACCCGGCCAATGTGCGCGTGCTCAAGTTCCCCTGCACCGGTCGCATCGACCCGGTCTTCATCCTGAAAGCATTCCAGCAGGGAGCCGATGGAGTACTGGTCTCCGGCTGTCACCCTGGCGACTGCCACTACATCGCCGGCAACTTCCATGCCCGAAGAAGATTCGCGGTATTCCGCAAACTGCTCGAGTTCGTGGGGGTTGACCTTAACCGCCTGCAGTTCTCCTGGGTCTCGGCTGCCGAAGGGGGCAAATGGGTCGAAGTCGTCACCGACCTGACCGAAAAAGTGCGCGCCATGGGGCCGATGACCGAATTCAAGGAACTGGCCATGGAAGAGCAGTGGTCCGGGGTTATTGATACACCGGAATTGAAAGAAGCGTATAACCAAATCTGACGGGATTTACATGACACAACCGATCGACACATCCATCTACACCGCCATTACCGAGGCCATCCGTAGCGAGGCGCAGCGCCTGCTCACCGAAGTTCAGGTTACGGCCATCGTCGGCTATGCCGCCGCCCGCAGAAAAGGCTCCGCCCAGCCGATCATCATCACTGACGCCGCCGATACGGCCAGACTGATCTTTACCCCGGCCTGTGTCAATAACCTGGCCGTCTACCTGACCAAGGCCAAGAAAGAGATCCCGAAGAGCGGGAAGATCGGTATCGTCGTCAAGGGGTGCGACTTGAAGGCCCTCTCCGGACTGATGGGAGAATCGCAGCTCAAACGCGAGGAGCTCTACCTGATCGGCGTCCCCTGCGCCGGTGTTTTGGGTTCCACCTTCAACCCCTCCCAGGAACTGACCAGCGACAGCATCGCCGCCAAGTGTACCGAATGCGATGCCTATCTGCCGACCGGCTGCGATTTTGTACCGAACATGGCGCTGCCGTCTCAACCACAGCTGGAGAAGAAATATGCAACCGAGATCGCCCGGTTGGAAGCGTTGACCCCGGCCGGGCGCTGGGCCTACTGGAAAGAGCAGTTCAGCAAATGCATCAAATGCTACGCCTGCCGTCAGGTCTGTCCCTTCTGCTTCTGCGAACAGTGCCTCTGTGACCGTAACAAACCGCAGATGGTGGAGACGACACCCCGTCCGTCCGGCAATACCGCCTGGCACATCGTACGCGCCATGCATCTGGCCGGCAGATGCGCCGGCTGCGCCGAATGCGAACGGGTCTGCCCGATGGACATCCCCTTGAACCTCCTCAATCGCAAAATGGCCAAGGAGCTGAAGGAACTGTATGACTACGAGGCCGGTTTCGAGGTCAATGAAAAAGGGCCGCTGGCGAGTTATGACGAAAAGGATGATCAAAGTTTTATAAAATAAACGGCAATAGAACGCGGATGACGCGGATCGAGCGGATAGCCGCGGATTGAAGGAAAAACCAAAAGCAAAAGATATTGGGGTAAACCCAAAAGACACGTACCCATAAGATTTGAGTTTATAAAATCAGCGAAAATCCGTTGCATCCGCGTCATCCGCGTTCTATTGCCTTTGATTCTAGCTGTTGAAAAGGTTCTCATGCAAAAATATATTACCCAACATAACCTGAGCACCCTGCTGGATACCCTGATCAAGAATGGCACCCGTGTCGTGGCACCGCGTATGAATGTCGGCATCCCACTCTATGAGCCGCTCAAGAATTCCGGTGAGATGGTGACCGACCAACTGCCGCGCCGCTCGGCCAAAGAGGCCTTCTTTCCGGTCTGTGAAGACATCATGTGCTACGAGAAGGAGGGGCAGCAGGTCAAGCTGACCGATATCGACCCCACAAGATTATTGGGGTCGCCCACTATCTGCTCTGGAGTAGGAGCGGGCGTGCCGGAGGGTGGCTCCATGACTCTATAGACATTGTATCCCTGCAGGTCTGTTGGCGCTGTTTCATCACCTTCTGCTGCTGGTCGAATGCTGCTGCTCTTCCTGCTTCTGTTCTTACTTTTCTTGCTCGCGCTTACAGTAGTGCTGCCCGTGCTTGTAGCAGTAGCCATATCCTTGTCTGCTTCAGAAGCAATGACACGAACATTCTGCGGT
>JANNLB010000111.1:0-21118 GCA_031396605.1 Geobacter sp.
GCTGCCGGTGGACCACATCGCGGCGGGCAAGCCGCTGCGGGACTGTTTGAGAGGGCTGTAGGAGGAGAAATAGGAACGGAGGCCGGTCATGACGCTGCTGCCGGTCAACAGCCCGGTATTCAGGATCAGCGGGTTTTCCGGACTGTACGCCGTCGTAATGCTCCGCCCGGCGAGTATCTGAAATGAGCGACCGAAGCCCCCCAGCAGATCTTCGAGGTTGCGGCAGGGTTCATCGGTTAAGGAGACGGATCCTACTGACAGGTCGATGCTGCAGCGGCGATATGTGACGGTTGATGGGTCATTGACTGGATTGATGCCCGTACTGTTCATGCGGTCCTCCCCTTCAGCTCTCTGATCTATTCATATCAGCCATGGCAATGAGGCATGAAACCGAATCACGCCGACACCATGTCTTTAGACTGTTTCCCGCTCAAGCTCTCAATGGATATTTTCCAGATCCGCAGCGACTTGATGCTCTCTCCTGTGAAGCTCCATTCCTGATTCGAATACTGTTTCATGATCAGCTGCAGTGCGGAAATGATTTCTTCGGGATCGGTCAGTTCGCTGATCACGCCGGAGCCGATAACGCTTTGAAATGAAAAACTCCAGCTGCACGGGTCGTTATCATGCGGTTTGAGATTGACACCATGCTCAAACTCCAGACAGACCTTCGGATTCGCCTCAAAGAACTCAATCTTTTTTCCCGATTTAGCAGTGTGAACGTAAAGTGACGTACCATCGTACCCGAAGGATACAGGTATGATATACGGTACATTGTCCTTTGCCAGTCCGAGTCTGCACACCTGGCATTTGCCGATGATCTGTGAGATCATCCCCGGGTCATTGATTTCCTTGTCTGAACGTCTCATCCTGTTTTTCTCCTGTTCACGATTAGTACCCTGTAACTCTTATTTTTTCGCGGCTAACCCCTCTAAATCTCCCCTTACCTAAGGGGAGACTTCAAGGCTTCCCCCCTTAGGTAAGGGGGGAGTGAGGGGGGTTAGATGTTACATAACACTACCCAACAAAATTTATTCTGCTTTTCAGAAGCCCAGGTACGCTTCGCGGATGGACTCATCAGCCTCCAGCTGTGTGCCGGTCCCTTCACCGACAATGCGGCCGTTTTCCATGACATAGCAGTAGTCGGCTACTTTCAATGTCTGGTGAACATTCTGCTCGACGAGGAAGATGGTTAACCCCTGGCGGTGCAGTTCCTGAATCACGTTGAACACCTCTTTGACCATAAGCGGAGCAAGTCCCAGACTAGGCTCGTCGAACAGGATCACCTGTGGATCCTGCATCAGAGCCCGTCCGATGGCAACCATCTGCTGTTCACCGCCTGACAGTGTTTCCGCAGTCTGATTGCGCCGTTCTTCCAGCCTCGGGAAGATCGAGTAGACGTGTTTGAGAGTCGCCGCACGCTTGCCGTGGGCACGCTTGAGATAGGCACCCACCAGCAGGTTTTCTTCAACGGTCATTTTAGAAAAAAGCTGTCTCCCCTCGGGAACGAGGGTGATTCCCCGGTCCACCACTTTGTGAACCGGCCACCCGCTGATGATTTCACCATTGTGCGAGATCTGTCCTGCCGTGAGTGGCGCAAGGCCGCAGATGGACTTGAGAGTGGTGGTCTTGCCGGCGCCGTTGGCGCCGATAAGGGCGACGAGCTGTCCTTTTTTGACTGAAAACGAGATGCCCCAGAGAGCCTGCAGGTCACCGTATTTAACCGCTAAGTCTGTAACTTCGAGTACATTCATGCCGCCGCCTCTCCCAGATAGGCTTCGATAACCAGGGGGTTTCGCGCCACTTCAGCCGCCGTACCCTCAGCTATTTTCTCGCCGAAATTCAACACCACCAAACGATCACTGATGTTCATGATGACCCGCATGATGTGTTCTACAATCAGGATGGTCATCCCCTGTTTTTTGAGTTCCAGTATGAGTTCGACAGTCTTGTCCGCTTCGGTCGGGTTTAAGCCGGCCACAACTTCGTCCAGAAGAAGGAAGGTCGGTTCCAGAGCAAGGGCTTTGCCGATTTCAAGCCGTTTGCGCCCGGCCAGAGTCAGGCTGGCTGCCGAAACGTCAGCGCGATCCGCCAGGCCGGTGTTCTCAAGGATCTGCCATGCGTGCCGCTTCGCGTCTGCCTGTTTTGGATAACGGAGGAACGAAGCGATGATGATGTTTTCAAGTACGGTCAGCCCGGCAAAAGGTTTCACCACCTGAAAGGTCCGGCCGATACCGCGGGCCGCAAGCTTATAGGGAGGCTTGCCGCTGATATCCAGCCCCTTGAAGATGATCGTGCCGCTGGTCGGGGCGAAGTAGCCGCTGATGACATTGAACAGGGTCGTTTTCCCGGCGCCGTTGGGACCGAGCAGCCCGACGATTTCACCTTGTTGTACCTGAAAGGAGACGTCGTTGACGGCGGTCAACCCGCCGAAACATTTTGTGACCGAATTTACTTTTAATATGGGTTCAGCCATGATTAATCCCCTTCACTCTGTGGCAGTTTTGCTGCAAGACCTTCATCCTTTTTCTCATCGTCCTTCTTTTGAAACCTCAATCCTCTCAGCGTTCCCCAGAGTCCGTTCGGTATGAACACGACACTCAAGGCGATGACAGCACCGAGAATGATCAGGTACAGGAGCTGAAAATCGGACAGATAAGCCCAGAACAGGGTCTTGAAGGCAAAAATCAGCAGGGCGCCGATGACCGGCCCTATCAGGGTGCCCATGCCGCCAAAGACCACCATAACCAGCGCCTGGTCGCTTACCAGGTCGCCCAGAGTCGAGGCCGGGTCGATAAAAGTAATCCAGTATGCGTAGACGCCGCCCAGGATACCGGTCGGAACCGCCGAGAGGATGAACGCCTGCATTTTCAGCTTGGTCGGGTTGAGTCCCAGCGCCATGGCTCCCTGATCGTCCTCACGGATAGCTTTAAGCTTCAGGCCGAAGGGAGAACGTTCCAGCAGGAACCAGAGCAGTGCAAAAGTAACGGAAACAATTGCGAGCATCAGATAGTAAAAAAACTGCGGATTGAGGAACGATGGGAGTCGCATGCCATCAGGGCCGCCGGTGATATCCATGATCAGGGCCAGCTGCTGGACGGCCCGGGAGAGTGCCCAGGTGGCAATGGCAAAATAGGCCCCCTTCAGGCGGAGTGTCGGCAGTCCGGCAACAAATGCGCCTACGCCCGCCAGGACTCCGCCCATCGGCAGAGCCAGTGCAAAGGGCCAGTGGGCCTGCATCATCAGGATGGCGGTGGTGTAGGCGCCAAGACCGAAGAAGGCGCCGTGACCGAAGTTCAGGTAGCCGGTATAGCCTGCGAGTACATCAAATGCCAGGGCCAGGCCGATCCACATGATCGCCTCAGTGATCACCCTGAGAAAAAATGCATCGTGAATCACTGCAGGCATGGCGATCAGCACGAGCAGAATTGGCAGGCCCCAGCGGATGCTTTTATCTTTCATGTTCAGACTCCCCTACCAAATAAACCTCTTGGTGAAATCAGCAGTATTATGTACAGGATCGCAAAGACCGCAAGCAGGGTATGGCCTGGATTGAAATATATCAGGAAAATCGACTGAACCATCCCGAGCAGCAATGCCGCCCACGGTACCCCTGCCAGGTAACCCATACCAGCCAGTACCACCACAAAGAAGGCGAAGATCGTGTATTCCGGCCCCATCTGGGCACTGACGGAGAGGATGCAACCGATCAGCACGCCGGTCATGGCGCTGACGCCGACATACAGACCATAGACCAGCGAACCGGTCTGCTTGCCATTAACCCCCATCAGGCCGGCGGAGTCCCTGTTCAGGGCCAGGGCTCTAACGCCAAGACCGAAATTGGTTTTCTTCAGCAGGTAGTGCAGTGCTGCCGTAATTGCCAGGGCATAGATCAATCCGGCCAGACGGATGGAAGAGATGGTCAGTGAAAAGCCGAACTTTTCAAAGAAGAATGAACCCTCGGAAAACATGGAGGGGGTGGAGTTGCTGTAAAATCCGAAAACCGTCAGGGCAATACCCTGGAACATGATTCCAAGTCCAAAGGTAAAGACCAGACCCATCAGCAGCGGATTCCCTTTATTGCCGCTCAACACCCGGTGAATTACCGGCTGGACAAGGTATCCGATCAGGGCGAATATGATAAATACCACCGGCAGCAGCAGGAACGGATCCAGGCCGGTCCATTTGTTCAGGTAGTAACCGGCAAACGCGCCGAACATGATCCATTCACCGACTGCGAAATCGATGATGTGCATTACCCCGTAGGTAAGGGAGAAGGCGATGGCGATGGTGATGTATATCCCGCCGAGCAGAATCCCGTCCATCAACGCTTGAGGTAGAAGTTCCATTTCATTTTCCTCCGACTAAAACTGGTGATCCGGATCATGACGTGCCGTGTACGGGCGAACGGCAAATCCCCCCTGCCCCCCTTTCATAAAGGGGGGTCTTTAAAACCTCCCCCTTTATGAAAGGGGGATTGAGGGGGATTTGCTTTTGAATTAACTAGCGGTTTTTCCATGGGGTGAGCGGGTACTGGGGAGCTGCTTCCTGACTGCTCTTCGGTCCGACAACGATGGTTTTACCGTTCTGAATCTGGATCGTAAGAGGAGTCATGCCGACGTTGGCGTGATAATATTCTCCGGAAGTGGCAAATTTGACCTTGCCGTAGAATGTATCGATGTCCACCTGCTCCAGGGCCTTGATCAGCTGGGTGCGCTGTGCTTCCGACATGCCCGGTGTGGCGCCGATCTTCTGCAGGGCGACCTGGAAGGCTATCCCGGCTGCCGATGAACCTGCCTGGGTATAGTCGGCCGGAGTGTTGAATGCTTTCATTGATGCGGCGTCATAGCTCGCGGCATCCGTCCAGAGAATCTTGCTTTTTGTCTTGGCGCTTGCAGTCCAGACGGAAGCCCCGAATACCTGGTTGGCGTCCTTGCCAAGCGCCTCAACGAAGGCCGGCTCGGTTACTCCGTAATGCATCAGCAGCGCCTTGGGGGTGTAGTCGATCTGGCGCAATGATTTTACCAGTTTTATGAGTTCTTCGTCATGGCCGCCGAAGGCGATCAGGTCCGGCTTCAGCCCGCGAACTGCCGAAAGGAGCGGTGTGAGGTCCTGCCCGGCGGGAACAATATTGTACTTGAGAATTTTGATCTTGGCAGCTTCTGCGGCGGTTTTGAAAGCTTCGGCGGAAGCTTTTGAAAATGTGTCATTGGAACCGAGAATTACTGCCGTCTTGGGAGCCGGCTTAAGTTCGCTCAACGTTTTGATCGGTGTTGCACCGGTAAAATTGATCGGGGGAACGGTGCCGAACGTATAAAGGAATTTGTTGGTCCAGATCAACGGAGATTCCGCAGAGCCCGTAATCATCGGAATTTTATACTTTTCGACGACGGGCGCCACCGCAATGGTGACACCGGAGGAGTAGGGGCCAAGTATGAAGTCGACCTTTTCCTGGGTGATCAGGCGCTCTGCAGCTGCAGCTCCCGAAGCGGGATTTGACTGGGCGTCGGCATAATAGAGCTTGACCAGATATTTTTTGCCTTTGATCTCGATGCCGCCTTTGGCATTGACTTCCTGAGCCCACAGGTCATAGCCCCGTTTGGTAACGTTACCGCCGGTGGCCAGGGAACCGGACAGCTCTGTTACAACTCCGACCTTGAAAACATTTGCTTCCTCAGCGTAGAGCGTTGTTGACAGCATGAGCGTTGCGACAAGGGCCAGGGTACACAGCAATCTTCTTTTCATTTGTGCTTCCTCCTTTTTTTGTGAACACCTTCCAGGATGATTGATCTCCTGCAAGCGCTCTGTGTTTGAATGATGATACGTTGACATGGGCAGGAACAGAACGGTTTGTTATTTATGCCATGTCAAAGCACAAGACGTGCCAATTATATGGCAGGATGTTTTCCCCCCGGTCAGGTGGTATGCAACACGCATTTCTATCGACTTTGACGGCGGTGCATATTTGTGTGTTACGTGAGCAGATGCCCGCCGGTTGAGACGCAGCGCGAACGAAGCAGCAGGTTCGAAGAGGTGCGTTTTCATGATTACCGAAGGATATGGGATGGAAATAAGTACGATGTTATGAAAATGTGAGCTGCCGATTATTCCAGACGGAATAATCGCTCTATGCGCGAGCTTTCAACTTCCATCCTGTTTCCAGACTGCTCAGGAGAGACCGTAGCGCTTCATTTTTTTTGAGATCGTGGACTGGTTCACGCCCAGAGTTTCAGCCACTTGTGTCTGGTTGTCGTATTTGGCCAGTGCCTGGGTGAGAATAGAGCGTTCCACGCTCTCGATAGCCTGCTGCAGGGTCATTGCATCGGGCCACCCCTCAAGGTTCGAACCCGCCTCTTTCGTCTGGATGATGATGTCGCCGGGGAGATCCTGCAGGTCGATCAGTTCGGTCTCGGACATGACTACCAGCCGCTCGCAGATGTTGATCAGTTCGCGCACATTGCCGGGGTATGAGTAGGATAAAAGAGCATCGGAAGCGGCTCCGGAAAGGCGTTTTTTGATGCCGTTCCTGGCGCCGTAGATATCGACGTAATGATGGATCATGGGGAGAATGCATTCCTTGCGCTCCCGCACCGACGGGACGTGGATCGGGATGACTTTGAGGCGGTAATAGAGATCGAGGCGGAATCGTTCCTGTTTCACCATCTCCTCAAGGTTGCGATGGGTTGCCGCCAGGATACGCACATCCACGGTGCGACTCTTGGTCCCCCCCAGGCGTGTAACACGGCCATCCTCAAGAAATCGAAGCAGTTTGACCTGCGAAGCCGTGGGCAGTTCCGCGATCTCGTCAAGGAACAGGGTGCCGCCATCCGCCAGTTCGAGATACCCCGGTTTGCCTCCTGTCTGGGCGCCGGTAAAAGCGCCCTTCTCATAGCCGAACAGCTCGGATTCGATCAGCGATTCAGGGATCGCGCCGCAGTTAATCCTGATCAGCGGCTTGTCGGAGCGGCCTGAGTTTTTGTGGATCAGATCGGCAAACAGTCCTTTACCTACCCCTGACTCTCCGAGAATCAGCACGGAAGAATCTACTTTGCTCACTTTCAGGGCTTGGCGAAGCGCCTTAAGCATGCAGGGGCTTTTCGCTATCACCCGTCGCGACTCCAGTTCAAGCTGCTGCATCTCCAGCATGTGGTGGAGGAACTGGTCCTTGATTGCCCCCTGCTCCTCCAGTTCCCTCTGCAGCGTATCTATTTCAGTGACGTCGCGTTCACTGACCACTACACGGATCAGTTCTCCATCGGCGTTGAAGACCGGGGTGCCGGTTGTAATCAATTTGCGTCCCACCCGCTGCTGCAAAATGTGCGAAACAGACCTTGTTTTGATGACTTCCAGAGTAGCGGAGCGGTCGATAAACCCCTGGCCTACCAGCTCGTTCATGTTGCGTCCGACGACCTCAGCCGCACTGATCTTGTTGATCCGCTCCGAAGATGGATTGATGCGAAGGACGTTGGCTTCCGCATCACAGATCCAGAGACCGTCGGAAGATGAGTTGATGATCGTGTCCAGTTCACTGGTGAGCTCCTGGAAGAAGCGCATCTGCGTGGCAATCTCCTCCAGTTCGGTGCTTTCGATAAATATGCATGCCGCCCCGACCCGCTCCGAATCAACCTTGATCGGACTGACCCTGACCAGGTAGTTTGATTCCCCTCCCCGCACTGAAATTTCGACTCTCGGCCTGCTTTCACGGATTGTCTGGGAGATCTTGTGCCACAGTTCCGGAAGTATGTCGTTCAGGTGAATGCCGGGGGAGATGTTGAAGCTTTCCCGGGCTATCCGGTTGGCGAGTATGGTCATGCCGGAGTTGTTTATGGCCAGCAGTCCGACGCTGATGGCGTTGGTCAGGGCCTGGTAAAAATCCTCCGAGTGAAGCGGCGCCCCGGTGGAAGGTGAACCGATAAACAGGGTTGGGTCGGTTTTGTGGGGCATTGATTCATCCTTTCCGAAAAGAGGGGAGGTCGGCGTAACTTGCAGTATATGCACATGTAATGGCGTGCTGTGCGGTGGCGCCAGGCGGTGCGGCATACAAAACGGAAACGGGTATAGGATGCATTATTCATAAAAGAATAAAATATGCAAGATGGAATATTATTTCCCGTCCGGGTGCTTCGGTTTTGGAGCACTCATGTGGCAATAAGACGTCATACATAATAAAATATAAGCAAAACAGATGGATGCATATTGTTTTGAGCGATGGCATGATCCTTGATAATGCTTCGGGAGCCCAGGGAGGTATAATACCAATTTCAAATCAAAGATGAAATCAAGGCGGAGAGGATTGAGGCGACGAAGGCGTACAGATAAGTACGTTGAGGAGCCGAAGACGAGCCAACGAAGATAGCGTTTTGATTTGGAAATGGAATAATCTCTCTTCCGGCAGAGGAGGGGGTCCTCCTTCACCAAACAATTAATCCAACAAATCTTTTAAGTAAGGAGTAGCTCCGATGACAACGCGAAACGAAGAACTGCTGCAGTTGCGCAATAGACATGTTCCGAAGGGATTGGCGAATCTGACGACTTCATTTATCACGGAAGCCCGCGGCGCCATTTTGATCGATGCAGACGGGCGCGAGCTGATCGATTTCGCCGGCGGCATAGGTGTGAATAACGTCGGCCACTGCCATCCGAAGGTCGTGGCCGCCATCAAGGATCAGGCGGACAAATTCATCCATACCTGCTTCCATGTGGCCCCCTACGAGTCGTATGTCCAGCTTGCCGCCAGACTCAATGAACTGGCTCCCGGAGATTTCGACAAGATGACCATGCTGGGAAACTCCGGCGCCGAGGCAGCTGAAAATGCGGTCAAAATTGCCCGCTACTCAACAAAGCGTCCGGCCGTTATCTCCTTTGAGAATGCCTTCCATGGCCGTACTCTTCTGACAATGAGTCTCACCAGCAAGGTCAAGCCGTACAAACTTGGGTACGGTCCCTTCGCTCCGGAAACGTATCGCATGCCGTTCGCGTATTGTTATCGATGTCCGTTCGGAATGAAATATCCGGAGTGCAAGGCCTCCTGTGCCGACTATCTGGAAGAATTTTTCATCACCAATGTTGCAGCAGAACAGACTGCGGCTGTTATTGTCGAACCGATACAAGGGGAAGGAGGGTTTATCACCCCGCCCAAGGAGTATTTCGCAAAACTGCACGGCATCTGCAAGAAGCATGGCATCCTCCTGATTGTCGACGAGGTTCAGACCGGCATGGGGAGAACCGGGAAGATCTTTGCCATTGATCATTGGGGCATTGAGCCGGATATTATCACCACCGCCAAGAGCCTTGCAGGCGGTATGCCTCTCAGCGCAATCACTGGCCGCAGTGACGTGATGAATCAGTCGCATGTGGGAGGACTCGGCGGGACCTTCAGCGGCAACCCGCTTTCATGCCGTGCGGCGCTGGCGGTGTTGGAGATTTTGATTGAAGATGGTCTGCTCAAACGGGGAGAAGAGCTCGGCGAAAAGCTGCTCGCCCGTTTCCTGGCAATGCAGGAGAAGTACGAGATCATTGGCGAGGTGCGCGGCAAGGGACCGATGCTGGCTCTGGAGTTGGTGCGTGACCGCGAAACCAGAGAGCCGGCCGGCGATGAGGCAAAACGGTTGACCGGACTCTGCTATGAGAAGGGACTGGTTGTGCTCTCCTGCGGTAATCACGGTAACGTGATTCGCGTGCTCATGCCGCTGGTAATCAGCGACGAAGATCTCGATCGCGGACTCGCGATTCTCGAGGAATCCCTCGGGCAGTTGAGGAAGTAGGAGCGCACTGCGTGCGGGGACGTAGTCATTACGCCCCGCCAAGGGGGGAGGGGATATGAAGCTCGAACCGGATAAAAGGGTAGAAATTAAAGTAGTAACATCGGACTGTCCATTGATGAAGGCTGGTGAAAGTGTGTATCTGGACGGGCCGATGATAGATTATGCCGCTTCGGCTCCGGTCTGCGTCACCGCTCTGCTGGGGATCTACCCGTTTGTCATGACCGCCCGATTCGGGATTGAATCCGAAAAAATGGGGCACGACGACGGCTACCATGTCTGCTGCCCGGATAAGTTGGTGGAGTTTGTCGTTTCAAGTGTCTCCCCGCCGCCTCTCTGAAATGTTCATCAGTATCGAACCGGTTGCCGGAGGAAGGCTTACCACCTCCCGTTGATTCAGCTTGGCACTGATTCGTGATTGCTGGTATAATGGCCTGCCATGATCAGCGGCAGAAGCAGCGTTTCTGCCACGACCAAAAAAACCATTCAGGACTCAGCCATCAAAGATCTTGCCCGACTTATTCCCTATCTGACATCGCTCCGCTGGCGGTATGCCGGCGGAGCGATGTTTCTTCTTCTCACCAACGCCTTTGCGCTGTTAATCCCCTGGTTCATGAAACTGGCAGTAGAGGCGCTCCAGCATCCTCAAGGCGCACGTTTCTCTCCGGCCGCCTGCGCACAGATAATAGTCCTTCTGGCGGTTTTGCACTGTATCACCCGCATTTTTTCCCGCACATTGATCCTGAATGCCGCTCGCATCATTGAGTTCCGTATCCGTAATGACATGTTCCGGCGCCTGACTCTACTTGATCTCAGCTATTTTTCCAGCAGCCGGAGCGGGGACATCCTGTCCCGTTTTTCCAATGACCTGACCAACGTCCGCATGCTGACCGGCTTTGGTTCAATGAGCGTCATCAATACGTTGCTGGTCTATAGCGCCGCAGTTACGATGATGATTCGTATTCATCCCTTGCTCACCTTCTGGGCAATTCTCCCCTTCCCGATCATGGTGCTGATCGTCAAAAATGTCAGCCACCACCTCTTTCATCGTTCTCTTCAGGCTCAGGAGGAGTTGGCGCATCTTTCCAGTCAGGCTGAAGAAACGGTTTCAGCAGTACGGCTGATAAAATCCTACTGCCGGGAAGAGTATTTTCAGGGAGAATTCGGGAAAACCGCCGGGCGCTATCTCAAACACAACCTGCGTCTGGCACGATTGCGCGGTCTTATCATCCCGGTCATGGCGACCGCTACCGGATCAGGAACCCTTGTCGTGCTGTTCATGGGTGGTCGGCTGGTCATAACAGACACTATCACGTTGGGGGATTTTGTTGCCTTCAGCGGCTATCTGGCAATGCTGGTCTGGCCGACAGCGGTAATGGGCTGGATTCTGACCCTGGCTCAGCGAGGAGCGGCCTCCATGTCACGCCTGGCCGGAATACTGGGGGCCGAGTCAACGGTTACCGATTACCCGGATGCGCAATCAATCGGCACGTTGCAGCAGGGCATCGAAGCTCGTGACCTCAGTTTCAGCTATGGAGACTCCGACATTATCAAGGGGGTCTCTTTTCGTATTGAGGCGGGAGAAACGGTGGGAATAACCGGAGAAGTCGGCAGCGGGAAAACGACCCTGTTGCGACTGATTGCGCGGCTGCTTCCGGTCCTGGAGGGGGTGCTGTTTGTTGACGGGAGGGACATCAACAGGATAACCACAACGAGTCTGCGCTCCCTGATAGGGTATGTGCCGCAGGAAACGTTTCTGTTTTCGCGTACCATTGCCGACAATATCGGTTACGGGATGCCGGGTGACCACACTGCCGATGCTGTTTCAAAAGCGGCCGCTCAGGCCGGTTTTCTTGAAGATGTAGAAGCATTCCCCGCCAAATTCGAAACGCAGGTAGGTGAAAAGGGTGTGACTCTTTCCGGTGGCCAGAAACAGCGGCTTGCCATCGCACGGGCCGTTGCCGGTAATCCACCGATCCTGCTGCTTGACGACCCTCTTTCAGCGGTCGACGCCGGCCGGGAGGAGGAAATACTTAACGAACTGGGGAAATTCTATACCGGACGGACGGTACTTATTGTCTCGCAGAGAGTTTCCGCCTTCCGCGATTGCAACCGGATCATCGTCCTGAAATCGGGAGTCATTGCCGAACAGGGGCACCCTGCCGAGCTGTTAGGGCAAGGCGGGCTTTATTCGGAAATATGCTCCAGGCAGCAGCGGAACCGGGAATCTGATTCAGCTACCGAGACCATCTCAGAAGGTATGTTTTGAATATCATATTCCAATTCCGTCGTCATCGAACACCCTGCTCCCGGACCGTAAGCCCCGCTTGAAGATCTGGATGCTTACCCCTTTCGCAGTGCGATCAAATTCAAATGACATGGATGGGTGTAATTAACCTGTTCCTGGGCCTATTGTAGTTTACGACGGTCAGAACAGCAGCTGTGCCTGAAGACGATACAGTTTGTAGTCAGTCATTCCGTTCTGGTTGTGGCTGTTGGTAACATCACCCTGGTCAAGCGGCAGGGGCGAGCAACGCCCCCATGGCTTACCTTTTGTTGGGCGATTTTTTTTGTAAGAAACTGAGAAGTTTTTGGGATAGGTGTCTTTGTTCTGTTATTTCGCATTCCCAAATAACGAGGACATTCCACCCGGCTGCCTGGAGATTTTTAATATTTTCAGCGTCACGCCGCTGGTTCCGTTCTATTTTTGGAATCCAGTAGTGACGGTTTGATTTTGGTTTTCGAAGACCTTCGGTGCAATCGTGAGCATGCCAAAAACAGCCATGTACGAAAACTGCCAGCTTACGGCCAATCCATGCAAGGTCGGGTTTGCCAGGAAGTTCTTTACGGTGGATGCGATAACCTGAAAAACCTAGCTCCCGGCAGAGTTTGCGTACCGCTAGTTCCGGGGAAGTGTCTTTTCCCCGGATGCGCCGCATATTTTCCGAACGGCGTTCAAGGGAGAGCTTGTCCACCGCTATTTTTTGAGGGTTGCAACTTCTTCAGCCGCCTGTTTTGGGAATTTTGTGATGAGCCACTTTAATACTTCGAGCTGATCGCCGGAAGTTGCGCGGCGAATTTGAATCAAAAGCTGCTTTAGATCTGGACGGATAAGCGTGGCATTTTGAGCACCTTCATTACAGACAGAACAAATAGCACGGAGGTTTGAAGACTCGTCGGCTCCGCCCTTGCTTTTGTCGATTATGTGACCAATGTGGAGTCTGGTTTTCCGGGTTGCATCGTAAGGGTGCGGTTCTCCGGCTACTGCGCCGCACATTTGGCAGGTAAAACCATTCCGGTCAAGAACATACGCACGTGTTTCTTTTGACATGGTACGGGCAAAGGATGGGAGAGGTTTTGTGTCAAGAAGCATATACTGGCCGGGTTTTAATTCGCTTCTGTCGTTATGGGTTACGATGTTCATGCCTTCTTCGTTGCGTAACTCCCTGACGCGCCGTGCCCATTCGCTGGCATTGCCGGATGCTTTGCGGAGATCATCAGAGTCCAGCACCTTGCCGACATGCTGAAGCAGAAACTCCTTGAGTTTCTTTCGTGCGCCTGGTTCGCGAACGGCCATTATTTCACACTCCTTAAAACGGTTCTTTTACTGGCGGCTTCAAGCGCAGCCATTATTGATGTTCCAACCGCTTGAGCAACCGGAGGCGGAAATGCGTTTCCGATTTGCCGGTAAGCTGCTGTTTTTTTACCTGCAAAACGCCATGCATCGGGAAACCCTTGAATGCGTGCGGTCATGCGGACAGTAAGACGGGGCATGCCTACAAAATTTCTTTCCGGCGGGGCATCGGCCAAACCGAGGCCGTCAACTCCCAAAGACGCCCATGCCTTCTTTGACCTAGTCGGCCCAAGGTCTGGACCGCCATGTTTCTTTGAACCGCCGACAAGTGTAGGGGCTATGTCGTTGGCGCGTTCGCGCCAGTTAGCAGCGCCCCGCCATGCCTGCTCATTCATCAGGTCAAACAGCAGTTCGCCGACGGTAGGAGGCGAAGTCATGGCCGGTACTGGCCATGCGAAGTGTTCTGCAAAGTCTTTCTGTAGTGCAACGAAAATCACGCGGGGGCGCAGTTGCGAAACCCCGTAATCAGAGGCGTTATGAAGTCGCCATTCCGTATGATAGCCAAGGCTGGCAAGTTGGTTTTTGAGGTGTTTCCGGTAGTCATCAAAAACCGCGTCAAGCATACCTCTGACATTTTCAAGCATGATTGCCCGTGGCCGTATTTCATCGGCCAGCCGGATCGCCTCCGGGAAAAGGTCGCGCTCGTCGTCGCTGCCAAGCTGTTTTCCAGCCTTGGAAAACGGCGGACACGGAACACCTCCGGCCAGCAGATCAATGCCTTTGTATTTTGTTCCGGAGAAACTTCTTATGTCACCGCAGGTGACATTCCATGTTGGTCTGTTCAGCAAAAGGGTGTCACAGGCGGGACGCTCTATTTCAACAAGTGCGGCATGGTTAAAACCGGCCATTTCAAGGCCGAGGGCTTGTCCGCCAGCACCGGCGCAGATTTCAACGGAATATGGCATTGCTTTCCTCCGTTCATTGGTATTTGGCCAAGATACCACGATATATGTCCGGCGCGGTAGTCAATTTCGGTTTGTTTTTTTCGGTTTCGATTCTGGGTTCAAATCGTTAATCACCGGAATTTCGTCTATCTTTTAACTGCATTAATAGCACGCTATCATAAAAATTTACTCCCACCAAACCATCTGATTCTCCTGATTCACAACATAAGCTGACAACACCAGCAGATATCTTTGCAATCGCACACATCCCGCTATGCCGCCCTCCCGCTGCTATATGGCCGCCCCATCGGTCACCAATCCGTTTTCGAGCGCATAAATCCGCTCCGCCCACTCAAGACCCCAGGCACGCAGACGCTCCTCCGACATCGGCTGGGGGAGATTGCCGGAGTAGAGCGACCCGGTTGCATCGACGATCCGGTTTGCGAGGCGGCGATAATAATACGACTGATTCGATTGCCCATGGGTTTCAATAACCGTACTCCCGTACAGCTCACACTGCCTGACTACCAATGAGCGGGGAACTTTCCCGATTGTCCTGGCATTGGTACGATAGGCAAAATCATTGACAAAAGCCTCTTCAAAAGAGCTGGCGATGCTGTTGAGGATCAAGCCCCCCATCGGAATCGGCACACTGTGCTCGCCATTGTATATCTCCAGGAAACCGAAGGCGCCATTGGCCGTCTGCAGTGACTTGAAATCTGCGGTAGTAACGACAAACAGCCTGCAGATATCAACCAGGCGAATGACTGCATGCAGTGCCGCACCGGAACCGTCGCCGGAAATATCGTAGAGAACATAATCCGGATTGATCTGCTCGAACACACATAGCCGCTTGAGCTCTTTCAAGGCTATTGATACGTCATCTGCCGCACTCGTTCCCGACCGGACAGAACTGCCCAACTCCACACAGCTGACACCTTTAAATCCGGTATGGATCGCGCTCTCCGGAGTAATGGCGGTCTGGCACCTGATTTGATCGAGCAGGCCCGGTATCGGAACGCCGCCATGCAGCAGGGAACACGAATCACCATCAAGATCGCATCCCACCAGCAACACAGTGAAACCGGTTTCAATGAGTGCCGCACTGATATTCGTGGCAAGCGTTGTTTTCCCGACCCCTTCCTTGCCGTACAATACGATATTTTGTGTCATGGATGTTTCCCTCTCAATGTGATGAACCATGAATAAGTAAGGCCGGAAGAGTTCATCTGTGCGATGTCTCTACCGGCCTCCAGTTTTCTGGTCAGCACAGAATGTACGTTTTATAAATCATATTCCAATTCCGTCGTCGTCGGACATCTGTCCCGCAGAGCGTAAGCCCCGCTTGAAGATCTGGATGCTTACCCCTTTCGCAGTGCGATCAAATTCAAATGACAGGGTGTGTTCATAAGCCAGGAGAGCCACGGCTTGCAGCTGCCCCAAATCCCGCAGCCGGAAGAGAATCCGGTTTCCCTTGCCAAGATAGTCGAGGAAGCTGATTGATGCATCGAATTCAATTGCCCCCCATTCTCCGGTGAGATCCACCCCGCTTACCCCTGTGCCGCTGACGGAGGCTTCACTCAGACCGATACGCCGAGGGAGGCCGCTGCTCGCGTCTGAAAGCTCCGGGCGTGATCCTGTCATCTGTGCCGCCGCCTGCGGCTCAAGTGGCGATGCCGAGATCACCATGCCGGCGGCTACGGTGGCGTTGGAGAAGCGGTCGATCAGGATAAAGCTGCCGGTATGCCGGTTCTGCCGGTAGGGATCGAATGAGATCGGGCGGTCAAGTTCCAGGCGGGCAACACCGATTTCGTTCAGCCCCAGTGTCGGTACCTGTTTCTGCTCCAGGGTATTGACGTCCACCGCATACTGTACGGCGGTGATCCGGCCTGGGGTCACAGCAGCAGCTGTTTTGACCAGGTAGATCTGTCCCGGCTGCAACGGTTCTTCGTGCAGCCAGACCAGATGCGCTTCCAGATGCCGGGCATGGATCGGTGGAGCATCCGGAGCGGCCAGCATGTCCCCCCGGCTGATATCGACCTCATCCGCCAGGGTCAGGGTCACCGACTGGCCGGCTACCGCCTCCGGCAAGTCGCCATTCATGGTGACAATCCGCGTCACCCGGCTGATGCGCCCGGACGAGGCGACCAGCAGTTCGTCACCCGGACGGATCACGCCAGAGGTGATCGTGCCACAGAAACCGCGGAAGTCGAGATGGGGACGGTTCACCCACTGGACCGGCATCCGGAACGGCTTTTCTCTGTCCTCTCCCTCAATCTGAACACTCTCCAGATATTCCATCAGGGTGGGGCCGTGATACCAGGGGGTGTTGGCGCTCGGCTCGATCATGTTGTCGCCGCCAAGAGCCGAGAGCGGGATGGCCGTGATATCGCCAAAACCGAGCGTAGCGGCGAACTGCTGGTAGTCGCGCCGGATCGCCTCGAACTGCTTCTCGTCAAAATCGATCAGATCCATCTTGTTGACCGCCAGCACGATATGCCGGATGCCGACAAGAGAGACCAGATAGCTGTGGCGTCTGGTCTGGGTCAGAAGCCCTTTGCGGGCATCCACGAGGATGATCGCAACCTGGGCGGTGGAGGCTCCGGTAACCATGTTGCGGGTATACTGCTCGTGGCCGGGGGTGTCGGCGACGATGAACTTGCGCCGCTCGGTGGAGAAGTAGCGGTACGCCACGTCAATGGTGATCCCCTGTTCACGTTCCGCCTGCAGCCCGTCGAGGAGCAGGGCATAGTCGATGGCTCCCCCCTGGGTGCCGATCTTTTTGCTGTCGGCTTCCAAGGAGGCCAACTGGTCTTCGAACACCATCTTCGAATCCCACAGCAGGCGCCCGATAAGGGTGCTCTTGCCGTCATCGACACTGCCGCAGGTGATGAAGCGCAGCAGCGATTTTTCTTCATGGCTTTTGAGATAGGCGAGGATATCCCGCTCGATCAGCTCCGATTGATGTGCCATTAGAAATATCCCTCCTGTTTCTTCTTTTCCATGGAACCGGCCGAGTCATGGTCGATCAGGCGTCCCTGCCGCTCCGAGGTGCGGGTAAGCAGCATTTCCTGGATGATCTGGGGCAGTGTGGTCGCTTCCGATTCGACGGCAGCGGTGAGGGGGTAGCAGCCCAGGGTGCGGAAGCGGACCGATTTGTACTGCACCGTTTCCCCCGGTTTGAGTTCCATCCGGTCATCATCCACCATGATCAACATGCCGTCCCGCTCCACCACCGGCCTGACAGCGGCATAATAGAGCGGTACGATCGGGATCTGCTCCAGGTGGATGTACTGCCAGACATCCAGCTCGGTCCAGTTGGAGATCGGAAATACACGGATGCTTTCACCCGGCTTGATCCGGGTATTGTACAGGTTCCAGAGCTCCGGACGCTGGATCTTGGGGTCCCAGCGGTGGTTGGCGCTGCGGAAGGAGAATATCCGCTCCTTGGCCCGTGATTTTTCCTCATCCCGCCTTGCGCCACCGAAAGCGGCATCGAACTTGTAGCGGTCTAACGCCTGCTTCAGCCCTTCGGTTTTCATGATATCGGTATAGAGCGACGAACCATGGGTAAAAGGTGAGATTCCCTGGCGCACCCCCTCCTCATTCACATGCACGATCAGGTCGAGGCCGCATTCGGCGGCCATCTTGTCCCTGAACTGGATCATCTCGCGGAACTTCCAGGTGGTGTCCACATGCAGCAGTGGAAAGGGGGGCGGCGCCGGATAAAAGGCCTTGCGGGCAAGGTGCAGCATGACAGCCGAATCCTTGCCGATGGAATAGAGCATCACCGGGTTGCCGAATTCGGCGACCACTTCGCGGATGATATGGATGCTTTCGGCTTCAAGCTGTTGCAAATGGGTCAGGTTTTTGTTCATATGAATTTCTCCGTGGTACGGATGTGTTTTTTTTCTAAGCTCATTATGATTGGTTACATTTCATAACTCCCCCTGTCCCCCTCTTATCTTAAGAGGGGGAACCCGGTCAGCAAGCCCGGTTGAGTTTTCACCGACGCCGCATCGAAGCGTCCCTCCCCTTAGTTAAGGGGAGGACAGGAGGGGTTTTAGCCGTGGCGTTACTCAATCCAGCCGCCGCCCAGTACCCGCTCTCCGTCATAGAGTACTGCGGCCTGGCCCGGCGTCACGGACGTCTGTGGAAGGTCAAAATGTACTTCAAAGCGGTCATCTGCAAGCATGACCACCCTGCATGGCGCCGGCTTGTGCCGGTAGCGAATTCGACACGCTGCGCGAAACCCGGCCGCTGCCGGGGGGGTGCTCCAGGCTGCGCGAGCCGCCGTCAGCAATGATGTTTCCAGCTCTTCACGTTCGCCTACTACGACCTGATTCAGGTCTGTATCAATTGCACGAACATGCAGCGGCTGTTTCCAGGCAATCCCCAGTCCCTTTCGCTGGCCGACCGTATAGCGGTGCACTCCGGAGTGGCGTCCGACGACGGCGCCATCGCTGGTCACGATCTCACCAGGTTTTTGCGCTACCCCGTGACTCTCCAGAAATTTCACGTAGTCATTGTCAGGAATGAAGCAGATCTCCTGGCTCTCATGCTTTTGCGCCACCGGGAGCGCGAATTCGGATGCCAGCTTCCTGACGCCGGGCTTTTCGAGCGAGCCGACCGGGAAAATGACCTGCTGCAACTGCTCCTGGGTCAGAGTAAATAGAAAGTAGGACTGATCCTTGGCGGGATCGAGACCTGTCAGAAGCCATTTCCTGCCGTTCTCATCCTCAGATATGCGGGCATAATGGCCGGTTGCCAGCAACTCTGCTCCCATTTTTTTCGCCTTCTTCAACAGCAGGTCGAATTTAATCAGGTCGTTGCAGCGTATGCAGGGATTGGGGGTGCGACCGGCCGCATATTCAGCAATGAAGTAATCGATTACCCGTTCTTTGAACTCAGCGCGCATGTCGATTACTTCGAAGGGGATCCCCAGTTTTTTTGCCACCCGGCCGGCATCCAGGACATCATCAAGCGAGCAGCAGGTCTTCACCCGGCAGCCGGGTTCCTTCGGCACCGGATCATACAGCTGCAGCGAAACCCCGGTTACCTCATACCCCTGCTCTTTCAACAGTGCCGCACTGACCGAGGAGTCAACGCCACCGCTCATGGCTATCACAACATGTTTCAAAACTAAATCCCCCTGAATCCCCCTTTCAAAAAGGGGGACTTAAATTCATCTCCGGTGCAGTCCGCATTCTTTATTTTCCGGATTTTCCCACCACCATCTGCCTGCCCTGGCGTCCTCACCCTCCTGGACCGCACGGGTGCAGGGGGCGCAGCCGATTGAGCGGTAACCCTGCATGTAGAGGCGGTTCTTGGGAAGATGGTTTTCGTCGGAATAGGCAACAAGCTGCTCTTCGCTCCACTCCAGCAACGGGTTGATCTTGAGGATTCCGCCGTTCACGTCGTCCCTTTCGATGGCGGCCAGATCTGATCGGGTGACACTTTGTTCTCGGCGCATGCCGGTGACCCAGCCGGACAGACCGGAAAGTGCTCGTAAAAGCGGCTCCACCTTGCGGATGGCACAGCAGGCGTGGCGTTTGTCCAGCGATTCGCGGAACGAGAACAAACCTTCGGCCCGTTCCAGCTTCTCCACGTCTTCATGCCGGGGGAAATACCAGTCAATTTTCATGCGGTAGCGTTCCACCAGGGCATCGGCCACCTCGTAGGTCTCTTCGTTCAACCGGCCGGTATCGATGGCGAATACCCCCAGCTTGAGACCGGCCTTGTGGGTGATGTCGATGATGGCCACGTCCTCCAGGGAGAAGGAGCAGGCCAGGGATACAGGGCCACCAGCCGCTTCGATGCCGGCCTTGAGGATTTCGGCCGGGATGGCGCCGGGTTCTATATCGGGAATAATGTTCGGCATACAAAGCTCCTAGATCTGATAATCTTCGACAAACACCCTGACTTGCCGCGGCCGCACATAAACGGACTCTCCCTGCTGCAGACCCAGATTCTGGAACACGTCCCTGGTCAGTTCTGCTTCAATGAATTCTCCGTTGTCGTCAATGACGAGAGTGACCCGGACAGCCGGTCCCAGCTTCTGGATATGTTTAACCTCTGCCCTGAGTGCGGTGTTATCCAGTTGACTACGCTCAATTTCAATGTCATGGGAGCGAACGTAGGACACGGCGTTTTCGGTTGTCTCATGCTGCCCGACGCCTGGATGGTTGAGTCGGCCGTGGAACAGGTTTACGTTGCCCAGAAAGTTGAGCACGAACGGATTGGCCGGATGCTCGTAGACCTGGTCGGGTGTGCCGGACTGCTCGATCCTTCCCTTGTTCATGACCACGATACGGTCGGCGACTTCAAGCGCCTCTTCCTGGTCGTGGGTTACGAAAACGCTTGTGACATGAATCTCGTCATGCAATTTACGCAGCCAGCGGCGCAGTTCGGCCCGTACCTGGGCATCCAGGGCACCGAAGGGTTCGTCCAGCAACAGCACCTGGGGTTCAACCGCCAGGGCGCGGGCCAAGGCGATACGCTGGCGCTGACCGCCGGAGAGTTGGGCGGGATAGCGCTGAGCCAGACCTTCCAACTGAACCAGCTGCAGAAGTTTCACGACTTTCTCCGTGATTTCCCCCTTGGAAGGTCGTGTTGCCTTGGGGCGGACATTCAGGCCGAAAGCAACATTATCGAAAACGGTCATGTGTTTGAAGAGGGCATAATGCTGGAAAACGAATCCGACACGCCGCTCGCGCACATGGCTTTTGGTAGTATCCTCGCCATTGAACAGTATCCGGCCGCTGTCAGGAGTCTCCAGTCCGGCGATGATCCTCAGCAGGGTAGTTTTGCCGGAGCCTGACGGACCCAGAAGTGCCACC
>JANNLB010000235.1:0-8550 GCA_031396605.1 Geobacter sp.
CCGTTATATTCCTTGCCCTGATAGATACTCGGGCAGTTATAGGTGATATGCCCCTGGACAGAGTTTTTTACCGGCGCGGTAAATACCTCACCGTCAGGCATATTGAGGCGTCCGTCGCATTTGATGCCGGGGAGACCGTCAATGCTGAAGCGAAGGTCCGTATCAGGGGCCATGATCCGCACATTTTTAGTCCGGTCGATCAGTTTTTTCAGTTTTTACTGCTTCCTTGACTCTGCCTTCCCGTCGATGCAGCAGGCCGAGAAGAGGTAATCCACGTATTCGTCCAGACTCATACGGGCTTCCTGTGCAGCCGCGTGCGTCGGGTAGCGGGTCACACACCAGCGGGTATGTTTGACCCGCTGGTCGACCAGAGGCCTGACAAGCTTTGCATACGCCACTACCGCTTCCTGGCGGGCATTGGCCATGACCAACGAATTATTCCCGGCTGAAATACCGATGTAGACCGTCACGGTTTTGTAGAAATCGAGTTTATGCTGAGGGAAGTGATCAAGCTGCTGTCTGGAGGCCAGATTGAAAAAGCTGCGATCTATTTCCGGCACGGAGAAAGAGTACTCAACGTATGCAGCGCCGCGCAGGAGGCAGAGCGCATACAGTTCCTTCACCAGCGGAAGCGCCTCCAGGCCGGCAGCGTTAATAAGGACGACATCGCCTTTTTTTACTCTGGTCGAGTAATCAACCAGTATTTCGGCAAACTGTCTAATTCTGGGATCGTTCATTCTTGCAGTCCTTTCAAAATCGCATTACACCAAGAACCAGGCTTGCTTGAGGCCCTGCCAGAATAAGAATTCCGGTATACAAAACGGGGTAGATTATGAGGCGAAATATATCAATACCCAATAAACTCGGTAAAATGAATAGCAGTACCATTAAAATCAAAAAACCGTGTTTTTCTAACTTGGCAAATGCATATGCTTGGCGTTGAGGAAGAAGACCCATTAATACATGACCTCCATCAAGCGGAGGCAGAGGAATCATATTAAATATTGCGAGCAACAGATTGAAATAGACTGAGGCCGCTATCATTAGAATAATTGGCTCTATAAAAGTTAATTTGGAAGATTCTAAAAAAGCTGGATTCCCCAGGGCAACGATGGCCCGCAATAATAATGCTGACACAATCGCAATTATGAAATTTGTAATGGGCCCGGCAGCGGATACCCATATCATATCTCTTTTAGGATTCCGGAGATTTTCAAAAGTAACTGGGACCGGTTTTGCCCACCCAAACAAAATCCCGGAATGAGACAATACCAGAAATACAGGAACAACTATTGTGCCAATAATATCAACATGTTTAATTGGATTTAACGTTAGACGGCCAAGCATACGCGCCGTCGGGTCTCCGAATCGCCACGCAACAAAACCATGCGCGACCTCATGACAGACTACCGCAAACATTATCGGGACCAGCAATATTGAAATTTTCAGGAACGCATTTTCCATTTTGAGTCCTTTAAACTGAATAAATCTGCACCTCTTCTAGCAGAATAGACCGGTAAAGTCAATTGTAAGGCACCATTCAAAACGCAGAAAAGGCGGGATCGCTCCCGCCTTTTCTGGTTATATGCAGCTTCTGTTTTTAATTAAATATCGTAGTACAGTTCAAACTCAAGAGGCACCGGACGCATGCGAACTGGATTTACCTCAGCCTCGGTTTTGTACTCAATCCACTTCTCGATAACGTCTGGGGTAAATACGTCACCTTTCAACAGGAATTCATGGTCATCTTTCAGGCATTTCAGAGCTTCCTCAAGAGTACCCGGAGCGGAAGGAATATCTTTAAGCTCTTCCGGAGAAAGACCGTAGATATCCTTGTCCAGGGGCTGACCCGGATCAATTTTGTTTTCAATTCCATCAAGACCGGCCATCAGCATGGCGGCAAATGCGAGGTAGCCATTGCACGAAGGATCGGGAGTACGATACTCGACGCGCTTAGCCTTCGGATTGGTGGACATCATCGGGATACGGAGTGAAGCTGAACGGTTACGGCTTGAGTATGCCATATTCACCGGAGCCTCAAAACCAGGCACCAGACGCTTGTACGAGTTGGTAGTCGGGTTGGTGATAGCGCAGAGAGCCTTGGCATGTTTGATGATCCCGCCGATGTACCAGAGCGCCATCTGGGAAAGCCCGCCGTATTTATCTCCGGCAAACAGGTTCTGGCCGTCTTTCCAGATCGACTGGTGGCAGTGCATCCCGGAACCGTTGTCGCCGTAGAGCGGCTTGGGCATGAAGGTTGCCGTTTTGCCGTTGCGGTAAGCTACATTCTTGACGACATACTTGAACCATTGCAACTGGTCAGCCATATCAACGAGTGAAGAGAAACGCATATCGATTTCAGCCTGACCGCCGGTGGCAACTTCATGGTGCTGGCACTCAACACGGATTCCGACACTCTGAAGCACCTCAACCATTTCGTTACGCAGGTCATTCTGGGAATCAACGGGTGAACAGGGGAAATAACCTTCTTTGTGACGCGGTTTATAACCAAGATTCGGGAATTCCTCGCGACCGCTGTTCCAGGCGCCTTCAGAGGAGTCAACGGCATAGAAGGACTGATTGGCAGTCGAAGAGAAACGGACATCGTCAAAGATAAAGAATTCGGCTTCGGGTCCAAAAAAAGCTGTGTCGCCGATACCGGTTGACTTCAGGTACATTTCAGCTTTCTTTGCTATGTTACGCGGATCGCGGGTGTAGTCTTCCTTGGTAATCGGATCGAAAATATCGCAAATGATCGACATCGTCGGGACCTTGACGAAAGGGTCCATTTTAGCGGTGGTAGGATCAGGAAGCAGGATCATGTCTGAAGCGTGGATAGGCTGCCAGCCGCGAATTGAAGAGCCGTCAAACCCTTGGCCCTCTTCAAAGGTATCCTCGCTAAATTCAGACATCGGAACTGAAACGTGCTGCCATGTTCCAATAAAATCCATGAATTTGTAATCAACCATCTTCGCGCCGTTCTTTTCGGCAAATTCAACTACTTGCTTCGGGGTCATCTGTTGCTCCTTTCAAGATTTTTTATTTTACAGTGCATCTTCGCCGGTTTCACCTGTTCTGATACGGATCACTTCTTCAATATTGGTAACAAATATTTTCCCATCTCCGATACGTCCGGTTTTGGCAGACTTTTCAATTGCTTCGACTACTTGCGGCAGAATTGAATCCGCGACGATAATCTCAAGCTTGATTTTAGGTATAAAATCAACTACATATTCCGCCCCCCGGTACAGTTCCGTGTGGCCTTTCTGACGCCCGAAGCCCTTTACTTCGCTTATTGTAATTCCCTGAATGCCGATATCATTAAGTGATTCCTTAACCTCATCCAGTTTAAACGGTTTTATGATCGCTTCAACTTTTTTCACGAAATACCCCTCCCGTCACTTGGTTTTTATGAAAGCAAGGAAAACAGAATTTACGGTACTAATACTGGTACACCATAAATTTCTTATAACCTCAAAAGCAAGCTCCTTGCCAATTACATATATAATTTTTATGGCAGCATATTTGAATAGTTAGGAGGCACGTCCCGAAGCCCGCGTCACCCTCAACATCTCCGGCTGCCCAACAAACCATCACCCGGTAAAAATATCTGCTCGTTTTTCGGGCAGATCGGTCAGATGTTCCTCAGCCATGAATCCCTGCCGAGCTTCTTTAATGCATCATTTCGGAGATGAATATTTGAACTGTTATAAAAAATGAGTTATAAAACAGGAATGAATTTAACTACCAGAAAATGTGTCGAACAACAAGCACAATTGATACCCCCCGCTAAAGTGTCAGGAGAGATGCAGAGCAGGTTCCACTATTTTTGCACCATATCTCTGACTCTGGTTTTCTGTCTGGTCAGCTCAAATGCAGGAGCTGATATTTATCGCTTTGTCACTATCGATGGCGTCGAAACATTTACCGATGCACCGAGCAACAAGAGCGCCACTGTCGTCATTAAAGATCGCCCGACCGCAGCCACCAGGCAGCTGAAACCGGTGAAGAAGCAAAAGACTCATGCCATTTCGCTTGATGAAATTGTCCAAAGAACCGTTACCGCCTCTCTGAATCTTCATGAAGCGGACCCGAACCGCATTGAACTTCACCTTCCGCCGGTCGGTGGTTCGATAACATCGCAGGTCGGCATGAGAATAGACCCGATAGACGGAACATGGCGGCAACATAACGGCATTGATATTGCGATCCCCAGCGGAACCCCGGTCAAACCGGTTGCTCCCGGTTTGGTAGTCTACAGCGGAAGCCGTTCCGGATATGGCTACACTGTTGTAGTTGAACATGACTACGGAATCATTACCCTGTATGCCCACAACAGTCGCATCCTGGTATCCGAGGGGCAACCGGTTACCCAGGATAGCATCCTGGCACTATCCGGTTCTACCGGAAGATCAACCGGGCCGCACCTCCACTTTGAGGCGTGGCAGAATGGAACAAATGTCACCTCTGCCTTTCTCCCCGACAGCGGCATGACCCTGGCAAAATCGACACTGGTCGCCAGCAGTCAGAGGTCACCACGCTTCCGGAGTGAAACACTCTCAGATGGTTCGATCCTGTTTACCAATATTCCGGCTTCCACCCCCTGATGCACGACCAGATTGCAAAATACTCCACAAAATTGATTTCAGACGGCTCGGCGCAGATGGGGCAGATTGCCTTTGCTGCGCAGGACGACGTGACGATTTCAGTTGGTGAACCGACCCTGGCAGCGTTATCTGAAGCGGTACTATCCCGTCTGAATTGTCTCGCTCTTGCTGCCGCTGCCCCTTTACTTCCCTTTGCTGATTTTCTTATCCGGAGGTCCGGCGGTCATGTTCATGAAATTGTCCCGCGTGACACCGAAACCCGCACATTTCTGCATGACATTCCGATTGTACGAACATGCGAAATCAACTCAGATCCTGCTCTGAAAATTGCCACACTGCTGGGGAATCGCAAAGGGGTCGTCGTTGAGGGGATCGGGATCATTGCAACCGGGGCTTTGACAGTTGAACAGGCCTATATCAACTGGTCTTCGGTTTTCCATTCCACCTATATCAAATACCTTGAGGATCTGCTCGAAAGCGGCTTCATGCTCCCGGGTGAAGAGGCCGTCTTTGCTCATTTTCGCCGTACACTGCTCCCGCAGCTTTCTTCTGATGGCCTCGAATTCAGGCAGGGGCCGTTTTCTGAAAAAAATGTCATTCTGGACGAGATCGTTCGTGTCGGCCGGTATACTGTCCAGAGACACCTGGTAGATTCTTTTTTCGGCAATATTTCATATTCAAACGGAGAGCTGATCTATATTTCACAAACTGCGGCCAGTCTGGATGAACTCACCGGATGCATCGACCCGGTTCCTTTTGAAAACAGCTCAACAGTCGGCATAACCGCCTCCAGCGAACTGGTGGCACACCGCTCCATTTTCGAGACGACCGGCTGTCGTGCCATTTTGCACGGTCATCCCCGCTTTGCGGTGGTCATGAGTATGATGTGCAGTGAAAAGGAATCGTGTACCGTGGCGGACTGCTGGAAGGATTGCGCAAAAGTTCGCTTTCTGGGAGACACCCCGGTAGTAGCCGGAGAAATAGGCGCCGGCGGCATCGCCAGAAATGTCCCGCCGGTAATCGGCAGAACGGGCAGTGCAGTTGTGTATGGCCACGGGGTTTTCAGTATCGGCATGACCGATTTCCGCACTGCGTTCCAGGGTCTGGTTGATGTCGAGAACTGGTGCCGGTCGGAATACTTCAGGCGGTTTGATGAGAAGTATGCAAAGTGCTAATTATATCAGCACCTGCTACCGCTCAGGACTGACCGGTTAGGTCCCCCCGTTACGAAGCGGGAGCTTTATAGCGAGAAGTAAATCCGGCCTGACCCTCTGCGTCCATGATGGTCTGAATGATTGAAATTTGAGCCCATGACGTATTGTGTCACATCCTCGTGTTACCCTTCCCTTCATCCTGTTTATCACCAAAATCACCAAAATCACCTTAATTAAAATTTAATATCATGGCTAAAGTGGGTAAAATCTGCTATGGCAATCTGACCGGATCGGAATGGTTGAGACTCGCCGGTAAGGCGTCTTGGTTTGGTTTTGTTGGTGTTGGGGAGCCGATTGGGTTGGGAGTGTGGTAAAGGTGGTGATGGGTGTCGGGGGCTGTGGGGCTTGAATAAAAGTGACAAAGCAATCCTGATCTTGGTGAGGCCCTGGTGCGCACTACCGGCCTCGCACGATTCGTAGATCATGACGGAGATACTGAAGCATGGTTCGCATATGGAGGTGTTGGAGCCGGAGCGATTGAAGGTGAAGAAAATCATGGAAATAAAGGATGCAGTAAAAAAATATCGAGTGTAGGACGCTGGATGGAGGAGGTAGATGTAGTATAGTGTGGCTCGATCAGGCTGGTGGTATGGTTGCTGCCAGCAAAAAGCAAATTCCTATCCTTGATTGCAACTGATTACACAGGGAGGTACTTTATGACTACAGTTAGCGTAATACTTTGGATATTCTACATATATGCCATGATTTGTTTTGCGGCTTTAGTTATAGGTGCTGCCCTAAAGATAATAGTGGCTCCCTATATCTATGGCAATGCCTTGACCAGCTTTGCATCAAAAACCCTAGATAAACCCAAAAAATAATATTAATCATTACAAACCATGAAAAGCTGTATTAATCGTTGCAGGAGGAACCATGTACAACGTTATCCACTTTTTACTGACTCCGGACAAATCAGCATCCCGGCGTTCACGACGGATTGTGGCTGAGAATGCCGCCAGGATTAGTATCATGGTCGGTACTTGGCCTGAACTGGTTGCGGTTCTGCAGCAGAATTATCATCTGCCCGAACCTGCCGACACATGGGAAAAAAGTCTCCAGGAATCAGCAAGTGAGATAACGGATGCCTTCTGGTCCAAGAGTCTTGAAGTGGCAGAAAAAGAGACGCTGGCCGCTGTCGCGGACGCACTGGTGAAAATTTTGGAGGGTACAGGGCCAGGCAGGAAGCTCTCTTCAGATGTTGTAGGTTGTTTACCTGAACGGGCCGGACGTCATCTGCATGATCTGATTCGTCTGCATGATAAAATGGGCACTATCCTACCGGCACCATTGGCCGCCATTTCGGCTCTTATGGCTACGCCCAAGCCTGTTTCATCACGGCAGGTAGTCGTGTATCTCAGGAGCGATATTCAACATCTGTCGCTCTGGCAGAACGCGCTTCTGAAAAAAATCTCGGCTGATTGCACCACTTTACCAGACACACAATTAGACATGCTCCATCGATCCGCCTTTGAAATGACCGGTGCAAGAGCTGCACTTGGAGCGCTTTCACATTTTCAGAACAAACTTTATTCTGCAACTTCGAAAAAGGCAGAACGCGATGAATCAATCCAATGGGTGGCCGCTCGTGATTATCTTGAGGAGGCTGAAGTTGCTGCAGGTATGATTCAGACGGCATTGCACCTGGATCCGTCGCTTCGACACGCTGACATTGGAGTCCTTTTGCCGACCGATTTGGAATACGCACAGGCTGTACGGGGTGTTTTTGGCCATTCAGGAATCCCTGTTTCCGCTCTTACCAATGAAACATCGCTTCGTGACATTGGGCGTGAGACCGTACTTCATTTTCTTCTGGCGTTACGCAGACCTGCCCCTGTGATGGCGCTTGCGTCGCTTGTCACATCACCACTCATGCCCTGGTCGGCAGAAAAAGGAGTCATGCTTGCCACCCGGATCATGGGGGGTGATACCGACCTGGATGAACTCCATCATCTCGCAAGGCACATTGAAAGCGAAACTATAGTACCTGCTGAGCTTGATGCGGCACTTTTGGCGTTTTCCCGATTCATGAAGACAAGGGAAGGTATGGAGGTACACCTTGGTCGTGCACGCCAAACCATTTCCGATGTACGCGGCATGTTACTGGGAGTGGAATCGCTCCCATGGAAAGAGATTCTGACAGCGGCTGCACCGGAAGAATATTTCGGTAGTGCTGAGAATACCCTTACCCGCGAGGGGATAGCAATTTTCAGCGAACGCGAGGAACCGTGGCGCCAGGTGAGGTATCTGTTTATCCTTGGTTTTGCCTCGGGACACTATCCTGCAGCAACCGGTGTTTCAGCGATATTTGGAGAATCCGACCTGCTGATTTTGAACGAACAGTTGGGATATGCCATTGAAACCCGTGCTGAGACGGCACAACGGCGCAGAGATCTTTTCAGGCGCCAGCTGATGTCGGCCAGCAAAAATGTTACCATCCTCATGCCGCGTCGCGATGGGCTGGGAGAGACGATCCATCCTTCAGAAACATTGACCTTCATGGCCCAGTTGCTAGAAGGGGTGCAGTCGCCGGAAGAGCTGGTCTATGATCTGGATAGTGCCGCCGATCGTGACCAGGTAAACCTGCTTGCCCATGCTCCGGAATCCGAACCTCAGTCCCCCCGCACACCGGTTTCTGATGATGTCAGTCTCCCGCATAACTTGCTAAAACTGCGGTCAGACAAAGACGGAGAACAGAAGCCGGAATCGCCCAGCGGTCTGGAAACGCTGAT
>JANNLB010000272.1:0-12317 GCA_031396605.1 Geobacter sp.
GATTGCTCCTGCCCAGACCCTGACCGATAAGGAATACCAGATCCTGCGCGATGCTTCGCTGAAGATCATTCGCGAGATCGGTGTCGATACCGGCGGCTCCAACATCCAGTTCGGTGTTAATCCTCGCGACGGGCGACTGGTCGTGATCGAGATGAATCCGAGGGTCTCGCGATCATCGGCACTGGCCTCCAAGGCGACCGGCTTCCCGATCGCGAAGATTAACACCGAACTGGATGTTGGAACCGCCGGTATCGACACCGATCTCGCGAATGATCTTCAGCGAAGCATCGCGCAGGATCTGGTATTCCTTATCGGTCAGGGTCTGGGCAGGGGCAATCGTGATGGAGTCGCCGGTATGAACTCCCATCGGATCAAAGTTCTCGATCGAGCAGATGATCACGACGTTATCGGCGGTATCACGCATAACTTCCAGCTCGTACTCTTTCCAGCCGATAACTGATTCCTCAATGAGTATTTCATCGGTTGGCGAAGCATCGATCCCCCCCATCGCCATTTTTTCATATTCTTCGAGATTGTAGGCGATTCCGCCGCCGCTTCCCCCCAAAGTGAATGAGGGCCTGATGATGGCAGGAAAACCGATTGTCTTTATCACCTCCATGGCCTCGATATAGTTATGGGCCAGGCCCGAAAATGGAACTGCTAAGCCAATTTTTTCCATGGCGGCTTTGAAAAGTGTGCGGTCCTCCGCTTTCCTGATTGCCGGAAGTTTGGCGCCAATCAGCTCTACGCCGAATTTTTCAAGAATGCCCGCTTCGGCGACGGCCACCGCGGTATTAAGCGCCGTTTGTCCTCCCAGTGTCGGCAAAAGGGCGTCGGGACGTTCCTTCTCAATAATTTTCGCAAGAATTTCCGGAGTAACCGGTTCGATATAGGTGCGGTCGGCAAAATCTGGATCAGTCATTATGGTGGCCGGATTACTGTTCAGAAGCACAACCTCGTATCCTTCTTCCTTTAATGCCTTGCAGGCCTGGGTGCCGGAATAGTCGAATTCGCATGCCTGTCCGATGACGATCGGGCCGGCGCCGATGATAAGGATTTTTTTGATGTCGGTTCTTTTAGGCATTATTTCTCCTTATTGGTGTTGTAGGGGCGCATTGCATGCGCCCTGATTGGGCGAACAGCAGTTCGCCCCTACCGGTCAAAAATCAAGCGAAGCGTCTGACTATTACTCCGACAAATTCTTCCAGATCCTTGATGTCATGCATGGCAATTTCGTACGCTCTTTCCATATCGAGCTTGGCATACTCATGTGCGGCCAGATTCCGAAAACCTACCGCATGAATCATTTTTTCTCGAAGCTCGGCACTGATAACCTTGCTGTCGCAAAGTATATAAAAAAAGTCGCGGGTACTGGACGCAAGGCCCAATTCTTCATCACTAACAACATGAGCTGCAAGATCAATACATCCCTGAATTGCCTGCATCAGGTGCAATACGACACTGTCCTGCAAGTCCTCATTGATTTTGAATTCGGAAAGGCTTTCTCCACGGCGTTCTATCACCCGTTTGATGCTTTTTTCCACCGTATCGACTTTTTCTGAAATGATACGTCGATCAACCATTAACACGCCTCCTTATATTTTCGGAACAGCCGTTCTTCCATGCGATCCCTAATGGGAGCAAATTCGGCAATAAGAGAGAACTGGAGCATTCTGAATCTAATGCATTCAAGGGAATCGTAACCGTATACCGGTAACCCTTTCCTGAAGATCTGCTCCAGCACGACTTCACCAGCGTCATTCATGATGAGCGGATGGATGTCGAGCCTTAAAACCCTCTCCAAGCCGGAGCAATAGGCCAGCTTCAGGTTGAAATAGGCGTCAGCGGGGATAGAACCATCCAGAAGAAAAGCGACGTCCACATCACTTCCCGGTCGTTCCTTGCCGGCAGCACGGGAACCGAAGAGATAGCAGGCTACAATCTCCGGTCGAGTGGTGCAATAGGTTGCGGTATGTTTTTTCAGTTCTTCATTTGTCATGAGCTGGTGCTTTCGGACTCTTTTCTACAGGACTCCGCTCATAGAGCACACGTCCTTTTTCGAAGTTTGTACGCTGTGTTGAGCGGCTGTTTCGTGAAACGCAACATATTCAACATTTTGTGCACCCGGCTTTTTACGCCCACTTCACAGCCGGTTTACGGTGGTGTTGCACACAGTCGCGCAAATAGCTATTGATAAGATTTTGATACGGAATGCCAAGATCCATAGCCAGGTTCTTGAAATAAAGCAATGCATCCTCATCTATCTTGAGTTTGACCTCTTTCTTAAGAAGTTTGGTATATGGATTAGGCTTGGAGTCACTAAAGTCGTATTCTTCTCTCATCGTTTGAACCTCCGGTACATTTGTGCTTCATGGCGAGTTGATTTCCGTGCCGAAATAATCCTGATTACGTGATCATCTTCACGATAACAGTGGCAGACCAACAGCAGACGTGGCCTGAAGCTCATGCCAAGCAATAAAAAACGGTCTTCTTTTTCCGAGTTGTCCTCATCTGAAACCAATCGTGCGTGTTCATCGTAAAAGACGCTCTTTGCCTCGGCAAAAGAGATGCGATGTTTCTCAAGGTTGATTTTGGCTTTTTCTTCATCCCAGACAAATGAAAGCATGTTTTGTGTTACCTTAAGTCGCAGTTTAGTAGGGTGGGCAGGGTGTTATTGCCCACCTTTTTTAGTTGCCTATTTTACCAGCATTGCCAATTTTTTACATTGTTCCGCGTGTGCATGATGAACCCATGCCCACACTACCCGGCAGACTTCTAGTTTACGCTAATATCTTAGCCATCTGTATGTCGCTACGTATAAGATCATTTACAATCTTCGATATATCCGCCCGCTTCTTTTTTGCAAGTTTTTCCACAAAAACCAGATTCTCGGGCTCAAGATAAATAGGTATATTCAAAGTTACATCGGGACGATAAAACTTCCCTCGTTCTGCTTTTGAAAAATCATATTCCTCTTTCATCATAGCTCCCTATCAAAATTGTAATGCATGAAAACCCTCGGATAGTTTTAGGCCTCCTCAGCGGTGTCCGGTTAGGTCTTTGCACCAAGTTTTTTTTAGCCCCATTAGGGGCGTTCGCATGTAGCCGGGGGATTCATCCCCCGGAACAGATTCCAAAATATCCCCACGTCACGTACGTGACGTGATGAAAATTTGTCACGATGACCGGGGAATGAATTCCCCGGCTACCGGCATTCTGTCCCTACGGGACGTAATCAAAGACCTAACCGGACAACACTTAAGCCTATTCCTGCTTCTGCTGAGGAGCCGAAAAAATCACCGGCTTGGCAGCCGAGCCCTCAACCGCCTTGACGGCAATTGCCTGAACCTGAACATATGATTTCTCTACCTGTTCTCCCAGACTTGAAATACGAGCAGACTGATCCTTCACCAGCGCTTCGAGCGAGGAAATCTTGGATTCAAAAACATTCCGCTCCCCTTCAAACTCCTTCTGCAACAACTCAAGTTTGAATTTGGCCTCGGTCTGCAACTTGTCCACAGCCAGCTTGACCTCTCGGGCAACCGTAGTTTCCAGCTCTTTGGGATAGGCGGCAACGCGGGTGCGCAGATCGGCCAGTTCCTGCTCTTGACGCGCAATGGCTTGTTCCCGCTCCGAGAACTCCCGTTCGCTCTGCTCTCGGCGAAGCGCAATTTCACGCTCAAGTCTTTCCTTTTCTTCCTCAAGCCCTGCCTTTTCCTTTTCAAAAACATCTTTGGCTGAAAGGCGCTCTCTCTGGAGATTATAATCGTACTCTTCTTTTTCACGTGCGCGCTTTTTCGCATCAGCCGCATCCAATTCCTTAATCTCCGCCCCCCGTTGTGCCTTCTCCTTCTGCCACTCCTGACGGGTCTCTTCAATCTCGCGGGACAGGGCATCCTTGCGCTCGGCCATGTCAGCATCAAACTCTTCCTTCTTGAGATTCTGAGACTCAATCAGAGCGGAAAGGGACGAAGCGGCCTTCTGTATCTCGTAGATCTCGGCAAGCTCTTTTTCTTTCTCGATAATGGCCTTCTTGACCGCCTCATAACGCCCGGCCTCCTGTTCCAGTCGATCGGAAAGGGTCGTCAACACCTTGCCCACTTCAGCTTTTAGTCCGCTTATTTCACTGATGATAGTGTCCGCGGTTAGAGCATCAGCCACTGCAACAACCTGTTTTGCTGCCTTCTCGACAATCTTCTGTTCCGGTGTCGCGTCGCTTTCGCGTTTTTCTTCCAACTGAGTGAGAAGATCGTTGTAAGTGTCCAGCATCTCCTGTTTGGTGTTGGTCGTTGAAAGTTTTTTTGCGGTTTTCGGTTGCAATGCCATAATCAGTTACCCCTTCCGGTTTATAAATTGAACGGCTGAATCGCTGAACTGAATAAAATCATTTAGATGTTTCCGTAAGACAAGAATTACAATCTCCGCATTTACAGTCTCGTACTGATGAACTACGATATTTCTGAATTTGGCCATTTTTTCCATAACAGCCAACTGTTCCGGAGTCAGCACGCTATTTTCAGCCAGTACCCTGAAAGTATCCGCATACGTTTCCGGTGTTCGCAGCCCGTTATCGGATATGACATGACTGGCAATATCGGCGCAAAGCTCAATCATCATCTGCAGAGTACGCTCGACAATCCTCTGAATCTTCCAGTCGCTCCGATATTGATCCACCGTTATCGTTGAATATTCGCCTATCTGTTTCCGATATTCAGCGAGGGAGGCAACCTTTCGAAGAATAAGCGCTTTGTCGACCATCAGGCAAACCTCCTGAAAAGAATGTCCTGCTCATTGCGACTGAAATCAAAAAACTCTCGCAAGGCAAGTGACTCAAAACTGTGTCTGAGAAATGGCTGTTTATCTACAATCAGAAGCTTCTTCTTCAAAATTCTGCCGACCAGGCTTATTGGGGCGTAGTTCAATATGACCAGATCTATTTCATCCGTCTTTAATGTATCAGACAAGCTGCCGATTATTTCAAGTTTTGCTTCAGCTTTATCGGCACAACTATCCAGATAAACAGCTATATCAACATCAGATAAAGGTCGTTGTTTCCCTGTCGCCAGTCCACCAAAAATATAGGCAAAGATAATCCGACCGTCACTTTCCAAGAGCGGTTCCAACAGGTTTATCCGGCTTAAAATATCTGATGCTAACGTATTTTGTTTTATCATTTCATTTCACCTGAAGATGAAAAACACTGTCCCGACAGGATATTTGTTCTCATACCGCCCCGCGGTCTTCGTCGAGATCCTGCACCCATCCGTTGTTAAGACCAGCTTCTTCAAGAGCATCTACAGCCGCGTCATACTCTTCATGATTCACGGGGCGGTTCATTCCTTCAAAATCTGACGCCTTGTGCGCCGGGAAGTACTGACTCATCAGGGCGATATGGGTTTCCTGCCCAAGGTTTTTGGCAATCCAGGGGAGGGTTTCCAGAGTTCCGGCTCTGCCATCCGGCAGGACGAGATGCCGAATGATCAGACCACCTTTTGCGATCCCTGCTTCGTTCACCCGAAGTTGACCGACCTGCCTGAACATCTCAGTAACCGCCGCACGGTTGATCGAGCAATAATCCGGTGCACCTGAAATGTGACGAGCCTGATTGTCGTCGCTGTATTTCATATCCGGAAGGTAGATCGAGACTACTCCGTTCAGAAGCTGCAAAACATCGACCTTTTCATAGCCGCTGCTGTTCCAGACAATCGGTAAAGTAAAATTTTGAGGTATCGCCAGCCAGAGCGCCGCCAGAATCTGAGGCAGGTAGTGGGTCGGAGTGACGAAGTTGATATTATGAACACCCTGCCGTTGCAGCTTGAGCATGCGGGACGCAAGCTCCCTCGTGGTGATCACTTCTCCGTTGCCGAACTGGCTGATGGGGAAATTCTGGCAGAAGATACATTTCAGCGAGCATCCCGAGAGAAAAATGGCTCCGGACCCTTTTGTCCCGGAAATCGGCGGTTCCTCTCCCCTGTGCACGTTGGCCGAGGCGATCTTCGGTTTCAGCCCTGCCCCGCAGATGCCCCGTTCACCCCTGATTCGATCGACGCCGCAGTCGTGCGGACAGAGGTCGCAAGCCGCAAGCCGCCGGTAGGCCTCGCGAACACGCGTCAATAATTCGCCGGATTGAAAAAGAGCCAAGTACCCCACGAACTACGCCGCCTTATACTTTTCCATCATCTCAACAAACCGACCGAACAAATACTTGGAGTCATGCGGACCTGGCGACGCCTCGGGATGATGTTGAACCGAGAAGATCGGCAGCTCGCAATGGCGAACTCCTTCAACGGTCTGGTCATTCAGGTTCACATGCCCCAGACAGGCGGCATCCCCCAGTGAATCGAGATCAACGGCAAAGCCGTGATTCTGAGAGGTAATCTCTACCTTTCGGGTCTGCATATCCATAACCGGCAGGTTGGAACCATGGTTGCCGAACGGAAGTTTTATCGTAGAACCACCCAGAGCGAGCCCCAGCAGTTGGTGCCCGAGACAGATGCCGAAGATCGGCTTTTTGCCGACAAATTTTCTGATCTCCTCCTGCACCTGCCGCAACGGCTCAGGATCACCCGGGCCATTGGAGAGGAAGATGCCGTCCGGATTCATGGCAAGCGCCTCTTCAGCCGGGAAGGCAGCCGGAACCACGGTCACATCACAGCCGGCATCCACCAGGCAGCGCAGAATGTTGTACTTGATGCCGAAATCGTAGGCCACAACCTTGTACTTCAGACCTGCCGAATCCACTTGAGGATAACCGCCCGCCAGATCCCACTCTCCTTCAGTCCAGTGGTAGAGCTTATCACAGGAAACACCGGAAACAAGGTCCAGACCCGCCATGCTCGGCACTGCCCTGGCCTTGGCGATCAGACTGGAATGATCCGGATCAACAGTGGAGATGATGCCGTTCTGCGCACCCTTGTCGCGCAGGTGACGCGTCAAAGCACGGGTGTCGATCCCCTGGATGCCGACCACGCCGTTCTCCATCAAATAAGAGGCAAGACTCATGGTGGCGCGCCAGTTGGAATAGCAGTCAAGATATTCCTTGACGATAAAGCCGGACAGGAACAGGCCGCGGCTCTCGATGTCCTCGGGATTGATGCCGGTGTTACCGATCTGCGGATAGGTCATGGTGACCATCTGTCCTTTGTAGGATGGGTCGGTCAGGACTTCCTGATAGCCGGACATGGCGGTGTTGAATACTACTTCACCGGTGGATTCGCCGCTGGCACCGAATGATTTTCCTTCGAATATGCGCCCGTCAGCGAGCGCAAGAATTGCTTTCATAGACTGTAACTCCTGATTATCGTTTTAACGTTTATACACCAGCTTACCGCCCACTATGGTCGCGGCAGCACCACCTTTGAGCTTTTGACCGAGCCAGGGGGAGTTTTTGGACTTGCTGGCAAGCTTTTCAGCCTCTACGACCCACTCCAGCATGGGATCAATCAGGGTGATGTCGGAAATTGAACCGGTTTTGAGTGTTCCGCGATTCAACTTAAGAATATTCGATGGGTTATATGACATTTTTTCAATTAGTTGATTAAGCGTCAGAACCCCTTCGTCGACCAGGACGAGCGACAACGACAGGGAAGTTTCCAGCCCGATGATGCCGTTCATGGCCAGATTGAATTCGACATCTTTTTCATCCTGGTGATGAGGCGCGTGATCGGTGGCGATGGCATCGATGGTGCCGTCCTTCAGCCCTTCCTTTATAGCGGCCACATCATCGGCTTCCCTGAGTGGCGGGTTCATTTTGGCGTTGGTGTTGTAGCCGCGCACCGCGTCATCGGTCAGACTGAAATAGTGTGGTGCCGTTTCACAGGTCACCTTGACGCCGCGAGCCTTTGCCTCACGGATGATACGCACCGCCCCCCTGGTGGAAACATGAGCGATATGAATCGGCGTACCGGTATACTCCGCCAGCAGCGTCTCGCGTGCCGTAGCAATATCTTCCGCAACACTCGGAATCCCTTTCAGCCCGAGTTCAGTAGAGGTGAAGCCTTCATTCATGGCCCCTTCTCCCACAAGTTCCAGCTCCTCGGCGTGCGAAATCACCATGATCCCTAAACCCGCGGCGTATTGCAGGGAGCGCATCATCAATTCACTGTTCCTGACCGGTCTTCCGTCATCGGAGACGGCTACACAGCCCGATTCCTTCAACTCCCCCATCTCCGACATGCGATCTCCGGAAAGCCCATAGGTAATGGAGCCGATCGGAAAAACGTTGCAGAGACCTTCCTCTCTGGATTTATGGATGATGTAGCTGGCAACTGTTTTGTTGTCGATGACCGGCTTGGTGTTGGGCATGCAGCAGACCGAGGTAAAACCGCCCGCAACCGCGGCCCTTGTACCGGATACGATATCTTCCTTGTACTCCAGTCCCGGATCACGCAGGTGGACATGCATGTCGATCAGCCCCGGCACCACATACAAGCCGGCAGCGTCGATGGTTTCAGTTCCAGCCGGTGCAGCCAGCCCCTTGCCGATCTCCCTGATCAGGCCGTTCTCCACCAAAACATCAAGCGTTTCGTCAATCTTCTGCGAGGGGTCGATCACCCGGCCATTTCTTATCAGCAGATTCATATAGTCACCTCGTACCAAAGTAGTTAATTAGCTGATTAATTGCAGAATCGGTCAATTTCGCGTCAGATCAAGGCTGTCGAGGGATGGCGCGGAGGCGTAGCACTGCTACGCCGCACAAGCTATCCCGAAGACTTACGCAGAGCTGGCGTGAAAGTGGCCGATTCACTCCAGTTCGCCGCCGCAGACGTGGTACAGCATCGACATTCTGACAGCGACGCCGTTCTCCACCTGTTTCAGAATCCAGGACTGATCGCCATCGACCATGCTGGAGGACATTTCCACCCCGCGATTGATCGGACCGGGATGCATGACCATTGCATTCGGCTTGGCCAGTTTGATATTGGTCGGGTTCAGACCGAAGTAGCGGGAATATTCACGGGCATTCGGCATAAGAGTCTTACCCTGACGCTCCTGCTGAATACGGAGCATCATGACCACATCGGCATCCTGCAGCGCCTCGTTCATTGTGGTGCAAACCGTAACATCACCCAGCTTTTCCACCCCCGGCGGCATCATGGTTGGCGGGCCTGCCAGATACACCTTTGATCCGAGCTTCGTCAGTCCCTGGATATTGGATCGGGCGACACGACTATGTGTAATATCTCCAACAATTGCTACTTTCAGGCCATCCAGCCTCCCAAAACAATCTTTCATGGTCAGCATGTCCAGCAGACCTTGTGATGGATGTTCATGAGCACCATCACCGGCGTTGATAATCGAACAATTTATCTTGTTTGCCAGGTAATAGTGCGAACCGGAAACGGCATGACGCATGACGATTATATCAGGTTTCATCGCGAGCAGATTCAAAGCGGTGTCCGCAAGGGTCTCACCCTTGGTAGTCGAACTGGAGGCAGTCGTGATATTGACCGTATCGGCCGAAAGCCGCTTACCTGCGATCTCAAATGAGGTGCGTGTGCGCGTCGAGGCTTCGTAGAACAGGTTAATAATCGTTTTCCCGCGCAGCGTCGGAACCTTTTTGATGTCACGGCTGTTGATCTCCCGCATGTTCTCGGCGGTTGAGATCAATAATTCGATATCCTCTTTTGACAGGTCACGCAGGGCAATAATGTGTTTGTGCTTGAATTCGGCCATTCTTGTTTACCCCCTATTTTTCGAGTACCACTTCAATCGGCTGGTCTGATCCGTCAAAAACAACCTGGACATTCTCTTTCAGGCTCGTTGGGACATTGCGGCCAATAAAATCTGCCCGGATCGGCAGCTCCCGGTGACCACGGTCTATCAACACCGCAAGCTGAATGGACTGAGGACGTCCAAAATCCATCAGCGCATCCATGGCGGCCCTGATGGTGCGCCCGGTATACAGGACGTCATCAACCAGGATTACTTTCTTTGCTTCCAGAGAGAACGGAATATCGGTTTTTCCGACCGGGTGGTGCGGCAGTTGGCCGGAGCAATCATCACGATAGAGGGTAATATCAATCGCTCCCACCTGAACAGCCCCTCCCTCAATGACGCTGATCTGCTGCGCAATTCCGGCTGCCAGAAATACGCCACCCGAACGAATGCCGATCAACACTATGTCAGCAACTCCTTTGTTGCGTTCAAGAATTTCATGGGCAATCCGCGTCAAGGCGCGTTTGATTCCAGCCCCATCCATAAGTACTGTCTTTTCAGCGGACATCAGTGTACTCCTTAGTAAGTTAGAATTTATTTTATGTAATAAAATTAATTCGTTAGCGCACTTATCCTGCTTCTGCTTTTCAGGGCCAGGCATAAAAAAAGAGCCTCGCCGCGCTGCGCGGCAAGACCCTTCCGGTATGATTGTAATGTAGCCATTTTGTCGCCTTTGCTAGTCTCTCGGACTAAATTAAAAGGGGGTATGTAGTGTTGGGCACAGTACCATTTAACACCGAAACAGGTCAAGCACGATTTCAGCACTGCACGGTTTTGTTTCAATATATTGTGCCGGATCTGATTACACCATCAGCATTTCAGCAGATATTCCCAGATCCGCAACCTGCCCCATTACTTCAAGATGCAAATACTCACTCCGTATCAATTCCTGTGACACCCTCTGGATATCTTTGCAGCTGACCGCATCGTAATTGGCGAGAACATCTTCAATGGACTGCTGTTTTTGATGGTATATTTCGTTTTTGGCCAAACGGGTCATCAAGCTGTCGCTGCTTTCGAGCGACATAAGGGTTTTGCCTTTCAGCTGTTCCCGCGCGGCTTCAAGTTCGTCCTGCGGCACTTCATCGGCAACGAGGCGCGACATTTCATGCTGGGCGATGTCGAGTACTTCTCGGCAATGTTTTTTTTCTGTGCCGGCGTACACGACCAGAGCTCCAGAATCCGCGTTGGATATTATAAATGAGTAGACCGAATACGCCAGCCCTTTTTTCTCGCGAATCTCCTGAAACAGTCGTGAGCTCATCCCCCCTCCAAGGATCGTCGTCAGAAGAAACAGCGCATAACGATCTGGATGATCATAGCGGAGCGAACGCGTGCCGAGACAGACCAGAGTCTGCTCCATTTCTCTTTCAGTAAGATTTACCACTTTTTCAGCAGACGCGAATTCATCATTAACGCGGGGCTGCCACGGTGAAGAAATTTCTGAAAACAGGGGGGCCAGAATGGCAACCAGTTCGTCATGATGAACACTTCCGGCTGCCGCAATAATTATATCCTGGGGACGATAGCGGCTCGCCTTGTGCGACAGGATTGCTGTTCGTGACAAACCGGTAATCGTTTTTTCACTTCCCAGAACCGGCATGCCGAGCAGCTGACCCCGCCAGAAATTTTGATGAAATCGGTCATGGATGTACTCCTCAGGCGAATCATCACGCATCTTGATTTCCTGAAGCACAACCTTTCGTTCCCGTTCGATCTCATCAGGTTGAAAGGTCGAATTTAGAAATATGTCTGCCAGCAGATCGGCGGCACGGGGGAGAAATTTTGCCAGAACCTTGGCGTAATAACAGACATATTCATGTCCGGTAAAAGCATTAAGTATCCCCCCCATCGAGTCGATCTCGCGAGTGATCTGATGCGCAGTACGGCACCGTGTCCCCTTAAACAGCATATGTTCAATAAAATGTGCGACACCGTTATCTTCGGGTGCTTCATGACGAGTGCCGTTGGCAACCCAGATTCCTGTTGTTACCGTATGCATATACCCGATATTCTGGGTGACAATGCGGACGCCGTTATCGAGAGTCGTTGTAGTTATCATATGGAAGACAATACCCTAGTTTTTAACTATTTCAACCAAAAACAAAATAAATGAAGTTCCATTGTCAGCTCAAAAGAGCGGCTGCTATTTTATTCATAATTAATTTAGCTTCGAAAAAACTTCTGTATACATGATAAATTTAACATGACAAATAACGTTTTTTACTGTAAACAAATATGTTGCCTCAAGTCCATCCTGAATCCATCGATTCAATGAGCTGAATTTTGCCGGTTACCCGGTTTTTCAGATTACTAAAAAAATTCGACACTGCCCGACTAAGGTGATAACTGGTATTTCCATATGTTATAATTCACTGTCAACCACTTCATATACATACAGATCCCGATATATAGTACCTCAAAGGCAGTAAACACAAATGGTCAGAACAGGAGCTTTCAATGAATATTCACGAGTACCAGGCAAAAGCGATTTTAAGGAAATTCGGCGTCCCGGTCCCCGACGGTCACGTAGTTTACAACAGCGCCGGCGCGCGCGAGTGGGCCAAGCGGTTAGGTGACGGCCCCTGGGTCGTCAAGGC
>JANNLB010000282.1:0-5318 GCA_031396605.1 Geobacter sp.
GAAATCAACTGTTCTCAAAGTGGGACATCATGGCAGCCGCTTTTCAACTTCGGAGGAATTTCTTTCGCGGGTGAGTCCGGAACTGGCGCTTATTTCTGCCGGCGCCGGGAATCGGTTCGGCCTCCCTTCAGTAAGGACGGTTGATCTGCTGAGATCGCAAGGTATTCCCCTCTATCGTACAGATCGTGATGGAACGATCGAACTGGTCACCGACGGCAAAAACTGGTCTGTTACCACTCCTTACAAGCTGGAGTAAATTCGATTTCATACCGGATTTAAATTTATTTTTGTTCATTTACAAAAGTGTCACCGTGCGATATAATTCGACCATACTATCAAACAGAAGAACCGGGATCCGGTAATGCAATTGGAGACAAGTCATGGCAGAGCATGATGGATTGAGCGTTCCGCTTTCCGACCTGATAAACTGTCTGTCCAATACGATCGATCTGGTGAGCCCCGTGCTGGCGGATCACCACAACCGGGTCGGTCTGGTCGCGTATGCCTTGGCCTGTCAGCTCGGATTGCCGGAGGAGGAGCGGATTGACCTGCATTTTGCGGGGAATCTTCATGACATCGGGGCGCTTTCCCTGACCGACCGGGTCAGGCTCCTGAGCTTCGCAGGGTGCGAACCACACCAGCATGCCGAAACCGGAGCTCTTCTCCTCGAAATGTTCCCCCCCCTTGCCCGTCTGGGTGAACTGGTTCGATTTCACCATGTGAATTGGGCTGACAGCGCCGGAGCGGAGCAGCAGGGGAAAAAAGTGCCGCTAGGAAGCCATATCCTCCATCTGGCGGACAGGATCTCGGTGCTGGTCGGAACGATGGACGGGATTAATCTGCTTGTCAGGATTCCGGACATCCGCGCAAGGATCGAAGCGGTATCCGGAACGATGTTTTCACCTGCTCTGGTCGAGGCGTTCAATGACCTGTCCAGCAGGGAATCCTTCTGGCTCGGGCTGGCCTTTCCCGGCCGCAGCAAGTCATTTGATCAGCGTGCCCATCTCCGGACGGTCAGGCTCGACACAGACGGCATTCTCGGCCTGAGCCGGATGTTTGCCCGGATCATTGATTTCAGGAGCCGTTTTACCGCCACCCATTCAAACGGTGTGGCTGCCAGCGCTGAAGCATTGGCCCGTCTCTCCGGCCGGTCTGTCGAAGAATGTGCGCAGATGCGGATCGCCGGCCTGCTTCATGACCTGGGAAAATTGGCCGTCCCCGCCGAATTGCTGGAGAAACCTGCCGTTCTGACTGCTGAGGAGAGTGCGCTGATCCGTAGCCATACCTACTTTACCCGACGGGCACTGGAGAATATACGCTCGTTCGAAACCATCACCGCCTGGGGTGCCGACCATCACGAGCGGATCGACGGTACCGGCTATCCCTATCATGTCGGAGGTGATGATCTGTCACTCGGTTCGCGCATCATGGCGGTTTCGGATGTGTTCACCGCCATAACCGAGGATCGTCCCTACCGGGCAGGCATGGATCGTTCTTCAGCACAGAGCGTCCTCTACGGTATGGTGTCGCAGTCGGCCCTCGATCCGGATATCGTGGACATCCTCATGAAAAATTTTGCCGAGCTCAACGCTGTCCGGGTAGAAGCTCAGACAGCGTCCGTGTTCGAATACGGAGCGATACGCGGCAAGGTGGCAATGATGGCGGAAAGTTTTGCGTGAAGCAGATTAAAAGCATGTTCACTTGAGGCTCTTGCAAAAGTCTTTGTCATCCCCGAACGACTTTATCGGGGATATGGTTTTTCAGGCAGTTATAACCAGATTCCCGATCAGAAACGCTTCGGGAATGACAGTTTTGGAGTTTTGCAAGAGGCTCCACTTGTATCGTATTAATCGGAAATCAGCGTTCGATTGTGCAGTAGACGGAATTGTCCGGTTTGTATCGACCTCCGGCAGGCCCGAATGACGTTGACTACATGCGGTGAAATAGAGTACAAGCGACGGATGAGTTAGTGATATTTCCAGTATCGGGCGTCGCCACATGGATTCAATCCTGTTAGTAGAAGATGACCGGTTTTTCCGGGAAATGTTCTCCAATCTGCTGAAAGCCGAAGGGTATCAGGTTGAGACCGCCTCCTGCGGGTGCGATGGGCTTGAGTTGCTTGCCAATAGGCAGTATTCGCTGGTTATTACCGATCTGGTCATGCCTGATATCAGTGGCCTTGAGATTCTGTCACGAGTCCGTGAAAGCCATCCGACGGTCGATGTCATCATGGTCACCGGCAATGCGAATATGGAGTCCGCGATTCTTGCTCTCAAGCTTGGCGCTCGTGATTATCTCGTAAAACCGGTCGATCCGGATGAATTCAAGCATTCTGTGGCCCAGTGCATCCAGCAGCGCCATCTCCTTGATGAAAATGAAGAGCTGAAAAACATGCTTTCCCTGTTCCGCGCCAGTCAGGCTATTGCCGGCTGTCTGGACCGTGAGCATCTCCATCACCTGCTGGTTGAAGCGATCGCCCGCGAAACAGGACTCAACCGCGCCATCGGTTTTTTTATGGTCGAAGGTGTTCTCGAACTTAAAGCTGCCAAAGGGATTTCTTTTTCTTTAAGTAATTCTCTTTCTGAAAAAATCACCTCACGGCTTGCGCCGTCGGCAGCAGCAGAATTTTCAATCGAACATCTGCCACTTTCATCGCTCTACAACGCTGAAGGATTCAACGAAGCTCTGCTGATCCCGGTGTACAGCCATTCAGCGGCTTTCGGCATGATTGTGCTTATGAATAATTCCTCCTGCGCGCTGCCTGATATTTCGAAAAGCAAAAAAAATATTCAGTTTTTGATCGAACAGTCGTTACGCGCTTTTGAAAATGCCGAAACGTTTTCCAAAGCGCATGATCTGCTGTTTATTGATGATATCAGTGGTCTCTATAACCATCGGTACCTCGATATTGCTCTTGAACGTGAAATGAAGCGTGTTGAGCGTTATTCATCACACCTGGCGGTGCTGTTTATCGACGTCGATTCGTTCAAGCTGGTGAACGATGCGTACGGGCATTTGGTCGGCAGTCGGGTCTTGGCTGAATTCGGCGCACTGCTCAAAAAAGCGGTTCGTGATGTTGATATCGTTATCCGTTACGGTGGAGATGAATATACCGCCATATTGGTCGAAACAGTCTGTGAGATGGCCGGTCTGGTTGCCGAACGTATCCGCCGTCTTGTTGCCGGTCATCATTTTCACGGAGCGGAGGGGCAGATAATTCGACTGACCTGTAGTATCGGCTATGCCTGCTGTCCTGATGATACCGCGTCAAAGGAAGCACTGCTTGAAATGGCTGACAAGGCCATGTATGCCGGTAAAACATCGGGGAAAAACTGTGTTCAGCGTGTAAATTGTGATGTTTGAATAAATCCAATATTAAAATCAAAACCTTACCACCCCTAACCCCTCCTAAAATAGGAGGGGGACTTTAGCCCCCCTCCTTACAAAGGAGGGGCTGGGGGTGGTTGGGTTTTGGTTTTATCGCTTACTACCCATGAGGTGATGTGTGGCGCTTACTGCAGTTAAAGGATTTAACGATATTCTGCCTGATGAATCCGGGCGCTGGCAGCATATTGAACAGGCAGCGCGTCGGGTATTTGAATTGAACGGCTTTGGTGAAATCCGGGTCCCGGTACTGGAGAAAACCGAACTGTTCAGCCGCTCGATCGGAGATGCGACCGATATTGTTGAAAAAGAGATGTACACGTTTACCGACAAGGGTGAGAACAGCGTCACGCTAAGGCCGGAAGGTACCGCAGGGGTCATGCGTGCGTTTATCGAGCATAAGCTGTATGCCGTTGATCCGATTGCAAAATTATACTACATGGGGCCGATGTTCCGTTATGAACGCCCTCAAAAAGGGCGTTATCGCCAGTTTCATCAGATAGGCGCTGAAATTACCGGCGTCCACGATCCGCTGGCAGACGCCCAGATATTGAATATGCTGACGGCCTTTTTTAGCGAAATCGGCTTGACCGAGCCGTCGCTTCAGATAAATTCGCTCGGTTGTCCGGAATGCCGTCCCGCCTACCGCACGGCTTTGCGAAACTTTCTTGATGAACGGATGGAGAAGCTCTGTGACGATTGCAAACGGCGCTCGTCCACCAATCCACTCCGCACGCTTGACTGCAAGGTACCGGGCTGTGTTGAGGCGACTGCCGGTGCTCCGTCAGTACTTGATCATCTCTGCAGCAGCTGTGACGTTCATTTCGACAACGTACGCCGCTATCTCGACCTTTCGTCCACGCCGTACAGCATCAATTCCCGTATGGTGCGCGGACTCGATTATTACACCCGCACGACCTTCGAAATGGTTACCGGTCTGCTCGGTGCGCAATCCGCCGTAGCCGCCGGTGGGCGCTATGATGGTCTTATATCGCAGCTGGGCGGTCCGTCCATCCCTGGAATCGGCTTTGCGCTGGGGCTTGAGCGTGTCGCACTGCTGCTCGGCAGCTGTGAGTTTTCATCTCATCCCGACCTGTTTATCGCAACTATGGGGGGAGGGGAACGTGATGTTGCCTTCCGCCTGATGGATGGTCTGTTGAAATCCGGAGTTCGGGTTGAGATGGATTATGAAGGAAAAAGTCTGAAGAGCCAGATGCGCCGGGCTGACAAACTCAAGGCCCGCTATTGCGTTGTGATAGGTGAAAACGAGGTAGCGTCGGGACGGGCCACTTTCAAGCGGATGGCTGATGGCGCTCAGACTGATGGAGCATTGACAGTCGCCGGTATCCGGTCAGGTGTTTTGAAGTCGGAGCAGTGATGGACTCCCTTACCGCCCGTACAATTTCCCCGGAAAAAAGAGATGATGACTCGCAGTATGACACAACCCTGCGCCCTCGATCCTTTGATGACTACATCGGTCAGGAGAAGATCAAGGGTAACCTCCGCCTGTTCATAGATGCAGCCAGGGGACGGGGGGAAGCACTGGATCATGTTCTGTTGTACGGCCCGCCAGGGCTCGGCAAGACGACGCTGGCCAATATCATTGCCTGTGAGATGGGGGTCAATATCAAGTCCACCTCAGGTCCGGTTATTGAGCGCCCGGGTGATCTGGCCGCAATTCTCACCAATCTTGAACCGCATGACGTCCTCTTTATCGACGAAATTCACCGGTTATCTCACATAGTCGAAGAGATTCTCTATCCGGCAATGGAGGATTATCAGCTCGATATAATAATCGGCCAGGGACCGAGCGCCCGCTCGATCAAGCTGGATCTGCCCCGTTTTACCCTGGTGGGCGCCACTACCCGGGCCGGGCTTCTATCTTCGCCTCTTCGTGATCGTTTCGGGGTAATATCGCGTCTTGAATTCTACAC
>JANNLB010000292.1:0-28926 GCA_031396605.1 Geobacter sp.
CAATCCTCTCCGCCTTGATTTCATCTTTGATTTGAAATTGGTATTAGTCGCCTGAACTGGACTAATAAAATATTGTCCGCTACCAAAATGTCCATTTGCTGCTACACTATGTTAGAATGCCTATCTATTTAAATTACTAAAACACTGTATTATTATCAATTTTTTTGTGTTGCAATTGCAATTAAAATAGTGTATACAGTCTCGATGCATTTGCAGAACATGATATTTAAATGGTAACAATAACATGAGCATCTAGCTGATTTATAAGAATATTTTTCTGACAAGGCGGGCTTTTATGAATGCTGAACTCAAGTTCAATTTTAAAATTTATTTTTTGAGGTAACTCAGATTATAAGTGTCGTTTGACAGGAACCAAAATGAGACATGCCATCGCCAATGAAAGTAAACGCAGATCTATTCAGAAAGCAGATTTTTTATAGGTAGAAGAAAATGCGACCATGTTTATTCAATATTTTAAAGGAGACACCAACATCGTACCAATGAAGTAAATCCTGTACCCAAAACAAGAAAGGAGTAACTCATGCCACAAAAACAATATGACTGGGCAGCAATCGCAAAAAACCCAAAATTCATAGAGTTGCATAATAAAAAACAAGCGTTCCTTTTCGGCTGGTGGATTTTTTCAAGTGCGTATTACTTCCTGCTTCCTGTCGGAGCAGCTTATGCACCGGATCTGTTCAAGATCAAGATCATCGGCGTCATCAATTTCGGCTACGTCTTTGCTCTATCCCAGTTTTTTGTTTCCTGGGCGCTGGCGCTGTACTATTCCCACGTGGCAAACAAGGACTTTGACCGGTTGACCAGAGAACTTATCGACGAACTTCATCTTTAGAAAAGGAGGATACGACATGACATTCAAGAATATCATCATCGCCACAAGTTTGGCGCTCTCTGTTGCCGCAGCCGCCTTTGCTGAAGAACCCAAGGGGGCTTCGGCAGCTCCGGGCGCAGCCCCTGCTGCATCCGCTCCGGCTCCTGCTAACGTTCCGGCAATGGCAGCATCAGGCGTCGCTTCACAAGCCCCTGCTCCTGTGCAGGCGCCGACCCAAAAAAGAGAGCTTAAGACCAATAAGGCTATCACTCTCACAATGTTTGCGGTCATTATCGGAATAACTCTAGGCGTTGTCGTCTGGGCTGCACGTCAGACCAAGACGGCCGCCGACTTCTACTCCGCAGGTGGTGGTATTACTGGCACCCAGAATGGCTGGGCTATTGCAGGCGACTACATGTCGGCAGCATCGTTTCTCGGAATTTCCGGGATGATTTCGCTTTACGGTTATGACGGGTTCATGTACTCGGTAGGTTGGCTTGTTGCCTATGTCACCGTACTGCTGATCGTTGCAGAACCGTGCCGCAACGCAGGAAAGTACACCCTGGGAGACATTCTGTCTTTCCGTACCGATCCCAAGCCTGTCCGCGCTATTGCGGCTATCTCGACCGTCGCCGTTTCCACCTTCTACCTGACCGCCCAGATGGTAGGCGCAGGCAAATTAATGGCTCTTCTTCTAAAACCGGCTGTTACTTACCATCAGGCCATCATCGGCGTCGGAATTTTGATGGTCGGCTACGTTGTTTTCGGTGGAATGACCGCCACCACCTGGGTACAGATTATCAAAGCCGGCTTGCTCATGTCGGGCGCATTTCTGCTATCGGTATTAGTTCTTGCAAAAGCCGGCTTTAATCCGATCCATTTTTTTGATATGATCGTCTCCAACCCCGACATTCAGAAGCACGTCACAGGCCTGCTTCTTAAAGACGGAAAAACCGGCGCGGATCTTCTTACCGGATTGGATGCCGGCCAACGCTTCCTGGAACCGGGATTGTTCATGAAGTCACCGCTCGACCAGATTTCACTTGGCATGGCTTTGGTGCTGGGGACCGCCGGCATGCCACACATCCTGATGCGCTTCTTCACTGTGCCTACCGCACAGGCAGCACGCAAATCAGTTATCATCGCCATGTTCATCATAGGCGGCTTCTACATTTTGACCACACTACTCGGCTTCGGAGCTGCCTTGAATCTTACTCCTCAGGGCATAATGGATGTCGACAAAGGCGGCAACATGGCAACATTGATGTTAGCACAGGTACTGGGAGCGGACATTCATCCAATTCTCGGAGACATTTTCCTGGCTTTCCTCTGCTCGGTTGCATTTGCTACCATCCTGGCAGTTGTTTCCGGCCTTGTTTTGGCTGCTTCCGCGGCTATCGCCCACGATATTTATGTTAACGTCATCAAGGACGGACACGCCGACCAACAAGAGCAAATCATGGCAGCGCGTATCACCTCGTTCGTAGTTGGCGCTGTTGGTATCGTCATCGGCATAGCCGCCGAGAAGCAGAACGTTGCACATCTGGTTGCCCTTGCATTCGCTGTGGCCGCCTCCGGCAACCTTCCGGTCGTCATCTTGTCACTTTTCTGGCGCAAATTCAACACTGCTGGCGTTATTTCCGGGCTGGTCGTTGGTACGGTTGCTTCCATAGGCCTGGTTATGGTTTCGCCCAATATGACATATCCCGATAAAGTGGCTGACGAAGCAAAAGCGGTCTACTCCAAATTGGAGAAGGAAGTTGCTGATGGCAAAGTTAAACCGGAAGCAATGGAAAAGGCCGCAAAAGACATCTCCGACAAGAAAGCAGAAGAGTCCAAAAACCGTGGCGGTAAATCCATTATGGGTCTCGGCAAACCGATACTGACGCTGAAAAACCCGGGGATCATCTCTATCCCTCTCGGCTTCATAGCCGCTATACTGGGATGCCTCATGTTCCCCAGCAAGCGTGCTGAAGAGATGTTCGACGAAGTGTATGTCCGCCAGAATACCGGACTCGGCATGGCTAAGGCGATAGATCATTAGTAAGTTAGAAGACATCTTCTGCGCACTTTACAGAAGATGTCTTCGTTAACGCACTTATCCCGTTTCAGGGGCCAAGATGCTTTAAATTTCTGTTGATTGTGATAGTGTGGGGATGGCTTCGGCCATCCCCTTTTTTTGTTCACTGCCGCAGATTCTGATGCAAAAAGGACCTTTTGTGGAAACAGTTTCAATTACCGCTGCTACAGGCTACGAGATTTCAACTCTTCGGCTTGACGTGATCAGGCTTCTTGAGCCAATAGGCGGTATTTCTGCGTTTATCTGTCGCGGAGATCGGGTGTTGCTCAAGCCGAATTTGCTGTCGGCAAAAGAGCCGGATAAGGCCGTCACCACACATCCGTCCCTGGTACGGGTAGTCGCCGAACTGGTAATGGAGGCCGGTGGAATTGTAATGATCGGAGACAGCCCGGGAATCGGTGGTTTTTCGCGGGTCGCTGGGAAATGCGGTATGTCTGAGGCAGCTCGTGAAAGCGGAGCCGCTCTTGTTGAATTCAAGGAGGGTGTTGAACTGCAGGGGGACGGTACGTTTCGCTCTATTCGACTGGCACGAGTCTATTACGAGGCCGACAAAATCATCAATCTTCCGAAGCTGAAAACACATGAAATGATGACGATGACCTGCGCTGTCAAAAACCTGTTCGGAGCGGTCATCGGTGCTGAAAAAGCGGGCTGGCATCTGAAGGCCGGCTGTTCACGCCAGCTGTTTGCCAAACTTCTTCTTGAAATATATCAGCTCAAGAAACCTGCCCTGAATATTGTTGACGCAGTCATTGCGATGGAGGGGAACGGTCCTGGCAGCGGCGACCCGATAAAACTCGGGCTGCTGATAGCCGGAACGAATCCGGTAGCAGTTGACGTGATCGCGGGGAAACTTGCCGGAATACCTTCCGACCTTTTGTATATCGAACGTGAGGCGGCCAGAATGGGGATTCCGGGAGCGATTATTGATGACATCTTACTCAGCGGTATACCTTTTGACACTATTCCTGAAGTCCGTTTCAGACTGCCGGAGGGTCTGGATGTGCAATTCGGGCTCCCCCGCTTCCTCACAAAAGCGCTTAAAAGCCATCTAACATCGTATCCGACAGCCGATCCTGAAACATGCGTGCTATGCGGCGTCTGCCGCGACGCCTGCCCGCCTGGAGCAATTACCATACAAAACAGCGCGCTGTCGGTTGACAATGCGCGCTGTATTCGCTGCTGGTGTTGTCGAGAACTCTGCCCGCATGATGCCATGTTGACTACAAGGGGTCTACTGCTCAGAACACTGATGCTGTTATCTGGAAAAAAAACGGCCTAGGATTCCTCCTCTTCGGCGCCGAGAGGAATTTCACGGTACGCTCGCTCCTCCTCAACCCGCTTGGTTTGGGCCTGAAGCTTTTCAAGTTCAGACTTGCATTTTACACAGTGACGCGTAAACGGCATCGCCTTTAGTCTTCCATGAGGAATGTCTTCATCACATTCCTCACATATACCGTAATCACCTTCATCTATGCGCAACAGCGCCTCATCAATACTGTGAATTTTTTCACGCTCTCTATCACCAAGCAACAGCCCCAGCTCCCGGTCTCGCTCGGAGGAAGCCTGATCATAGATGTCGCCGCCTGGTTCAATTGCCGCTACCGCTTCAGTACCGTTTTTGACAGATTTTCGGATCTCCCGAAGAGTATCTTCTTTCAGTTTTTCAAGAATCAATCTGATTTCCTGCCACTTTTGATCCTGTGTCACAACAGGAGGAGTTTGGGGAACGGCCGGTTCAACGTCAGCCTGCACTTTTGGAACATCCTTGTTGACCTGCTTTTCAGTCAGTTTGGGCATGGTCTCCTGCATAGCTTCCGGAATGACAGCCACCGGGTCTGGTTTTACTTTTGAAGCGGTCTTTGCGGATTTGGCAGCCTCGATCGGCGGCGGTTCCGGATGGGTAACAACATTTTTCTTTTCTTTGGCAACAACCTTTTTCTCAGATGCCGGTGCGGGTGACGTTGTTTTTGCCGCTTGCGGCACAGATTCTTTCGTTACGTTGACTTTTATTGCCATAATGTATCATCTCCGCGTGCTGGACAGTTAAGTAGCATAGCCTTAAAAAACGGCGGCAAACTATCACAAAAAACGGAGGTTTTGTCAAGCTCTCTGTATCAGAAACGCGAGACATGCCGGGGGGAGAACCAGGGCACAAAGGCTCCATTGATAAATGAATGCCCGTACATGACAAAAAAGACCGCACCGGAAGCCATGTTCGTCGCATCCGGTACGGTCTGAAATTGCTGTAATTCCATTTCCAAATCAAAGCGCTATCTTCGTTGGCTCGTCTTCGGCTCCTCAACGTACTATCTGTACGCTTCGTCGCCTCAATCCTCTCCGCCTTGATTTCATCTTTGATTTGAAATTGGTATAAGTAATCCAGATATTAATTTACGACGGCAAACTCGGCGCGTCTGTTTTTTGCCCAGGCAGCTTCATCACCCCCGTTGACAGCAGGTTTTTCTTTGCCATAACTGATAACAGAAAGTTTTTCAGCCTTGACGCCAAGAGTTGTCAAGTATTTCAGTACCGAATTGGCACGTTTTTCACCCAAAGCCATGTTGTACTCAGCCGACCCGCGCTCGTCACAGTGTCCTTCAATCTGAATCTTTCCGGCTGACATTGATTTAAGAATTGCTTCGGCGTTTTTTGAGAGGACGTCTCGAGCATCCTGACGAAGATCCGATTTGTCAAAATCGAAATAAACGGTTTCAAATCTGATTGCAGGAGCGGCAGCCGGAGGTGAAGCAGCAACCACTTCCTGCTGTACCGGTGCGGCAGGCTCCGGTATGGGTTGTACAATCTTATCAGCCACAATAACATCACTGGCCGGCATGGCCGGTTCAACCTTTGCAGTCGAAGCGGCAGGTACAACAGCCTCTTCCTTTTTCACCACGTCCTTGTTTGCACAACCGCCGGCAAGTAATGCGGCCATACTAATGCCCGCTAACAATGTTACCATACTCTTTTTCATACCAAGCTCCTGTTTTACATAAAATGAGGCACAATGCCTTGAAAAATCGAGTCTGGTGGGATTATACATAACAGCGTTAGTTTTGCAATAGGTAATATAGAATAAACACCATTTATTGTGCATTTCCAGGGCGTTAATGAAGTGACCAGGCCGGTTGAAAGAAGATCCCCTTCGCTTGCGAAACTTTTGTCTGCCCGGACCCGTCACTGCGCATGACGTACACGCCATCGCCACTGCTCCTCTTCGAGCTGAAACAGATGAAGCGACCGTCTCCGGACCATGAGGGGTTTTCGTTATTACCATCACTGGTGAGTTGAGTGTCCGAAGTGCCGTCCGGGGCAACGGTAAAAATGTTGAAGCCGCCATTGGTCATCCTCGAATACGCAATCTTGTCCCCCTTCGGAGACCAGCGCGGGTTGACGTTATAGCTGCCGGATGTTGTCAAACGCCTGACATCGCCGCCATCGGCATTCATGATGAATATCTGCGGTTTCCCCAGACGATCCGATACAAAGGCGATCTTCGTGCCGTCAGGCGACCAGGAAGGGTAGAGGTCGAGAGCCGGATTGATTGTCAAACGGACCGGGTGACTCCCATCCTTATTCAGAGTATATATCTCGGCATCACCATCCTTGCTGAGGGCGATGGCTATTTTAGTGCCATCAGGCGACCAGCTGCCGGTTATATTGAGACCAGGGCGACGGGAGAGGGCAACCTCTGCAGTATTGGACAGAGAGCGGCGATACAGGTCAGGATTGCCGCGTTTGTATGAGGTAAAGATGACCTCTCTGCCATCAGGGGAAAAATCCGGGTTTAGATTGATAGAGCCGTTTTTCGTCAAAGGGAGGGGATTAAAACCATCCCAATCCATGACATAAATTTCTTTATTTCCCGTTTGAGTAGATACGTAGGCAATTCTGGTAGTGTAAACGCCCTTTTCGCCGGTAATCGCACGCAGGATCTCATCAGAAAACGAGTGGCTGAAACGGCGAAGATCCCTTGCTGTTCCAAGATAACGCTTTGAGGTAAGCAGTTTGCGGTTGATAACATCAAAAAGGCGAAACTCGATAATCAGCTTATCATCTTTAAGGCTGTATTCACTCCGAACCAGCAGATCAGCCCCGGTACTCTGCCACGACACAAAATCAACGTCGGCAAACGATATTTTTGCGGATAACTGCTGTTGCGAACGACTTTCTGCAGTGACAACTCCGGACATATTCATATCAAATGCAATAACATCCGGGACCAGCTTGACTGATTCGGAATTGGAGGGGACATCAAGTGATCGCGGATAATCGACTGCCAGCTTCAGTTGACGATTGCCGGGAGCGGTTACTTCAATATATCCGGATTGGGCTGACAGGATAGCAGGTGCTACAACAAGAAGAAGAACGAGGAAATAAATTTTCATAGAGTATCCAATGGTATTATCGAGATGTTCCGTTTGAGATACCCTTTGGCTTGAAAACAAATCCGTTTTCAAAGGCAATGCGATTCGGCGGTGCGGTAAACTTTTCACTGGCCAGATCGATTGCGCGCCGGACCGCCAGTTCAAATGCAGCATCACCACTGCTGCGCTCAACTTTTACCCTCGAAAGCCTGCCATCGGCCGTGATAGTCAATCGTACGGAAACTTCAGGGTTTTTGGTGGTGTAGCTGCTTGTAACTTTCAAGGCATCTTCCAGCCGGGATTTGATATAATCCGCATAGCGGGAGCCGGCCTCGGCGCCGCCGGCTCCCGGCGTACCGGGTTTGGGGCCGTCGGCTTTCATCTTGTTCCGCAACTTGTCTATAACGGTTTCCTCGTATCGAGCCTCGCTGCTCATCTCCAACCGTGCCAGCCGCTCGGTAAAAGCTGATTCCGTCTCGGCAGATTCTAGCGGTGACGGGTTGGCTGGCTTAGCGACGGTTTTTGGAGCGGCTCTGGTTAAAGGCGGCGCTACCATCGGGGGGGGAGCGGCAACTGGAGGCGCTATCCCTGCTTGACCCGGCTTTTCTGAGGAATTGCCGGAACGGGGATTTGCGGTCGGCAGATTAACCACATCCACATAATATGTTTCCTGAATAACCATCTGTGGCGGAAACAGTCGGCCCCCCCACACCAGTAATAAAAAAACCGCCAAATGAATGACGGCCGAGGCGATGAAACTGACGCCGGCACCGGCATCAATTTTTGCTGCACGGGTACTCATTATTTTACAGCCGGTTCCGTTACCATGCCAAGGCGTTCGATACCTGCCCCTTTGATATCAGCCATGGTTCGTACTACCTCGCCGTAGGGAACTCCGGCATCAGCTTTCAAAAATACCTCTTTTTTAGCCCTGGTGACAAACATGGCAGCGAGGCGTTTGCGCAGGTTTCCCGCCGGGACCTCTTCTTTGTCGATAAAAACCTTGCCGTTTTTATCCACGGAGACAACAACTGACTCCTCGGCAGGGGTCATCGCTTTAGTATCAGCTTTCGGGAGGTTGACCTGCACCCCCTGCTGCATCATCGGTGCGGTTACCATGAAAATGACCAGCAGCACCAGCATTACATCCACCAGCGGCGTGACGTTTATCTCAGCCATAACGGCTCGATTATTGTTCTGTCCTCCCATGGCCATAATCTATTTCCCCGCGATATTGCGCTGTACGATATTGAGGAATTCAGTGGAGAAGCTGTCCATCTCATTAATCAGCACGCGGATTTTGTGTTGAAAATGATTATATGCCATGACAGCAGGGATTGCTGCCACCAGTCCGATGGCGGTAGCGATCAATGCCTCTGCAATGCCGGGAGCAACAACAGCCAGTGAGGCGGAACCGGTCTTGCCGATCCCTTCAAAGGCGGTCATGATTCCCCATACAGTGCCGAACAGACCGATGAAAGGGGATGTGGAACCGGTTGTAGCAAGGAACGTCAGATATTTTTCAAGTCGCGTTATCTCGGAATTCGTTGCCCGGCGGAGAGAGCGGGAAACATTTTCGACTCCTCCAAGATCGGTACTGAGAGCACTGCCGTCACTCTTGCTGTCAGACTCGACAACTTTTTTAAGCTCACTGTACCCCTCGTTGAATAAGACAGTAAGTGGAGAGTTGGCAAAACGGTCAACCTGGGACGCAATTGAGTCAAACCGCTTGGACTTCCAGAAAAAGTCCATGAAAAGTTCCGACTCACTCTTTGCTCGCTGTACCTGAAAAAATTTGAATATTATGATGGCCCAGGAAACGACAGAAAACAAAAGCAGCAGTAAAAGGACGAGCTTGACAACTATGCCGGCGCCGAGGATTATGGCCACGGATGATACCTCCGCATGGGTTAGAAACCTGAAAAACGTAGTACTTTCAAACAGTCAAGTCAAGATAAAACATATGCAGCGATTCGGCTCTCCATCTGTTAAGACAAGCGTGTTACAACTTGGTCAAGAATTGCTTCGGCCAATTGGTCCTTCGACAGCAATCCGCAGTCGCTTCTGCTGCCATCCCTGAAAAACAGCAGCGCCCGATTGGTGTCGACATTAAATCCGGCATCAACCTGACTGACGTCATTGGCAACGATCATATCCAGATTCTTCTCTTTCATCTTCTTTACCGCGTTTTCAGCCAAAGCATCGGTCTCGGCGGCAAATCCGACCAGAAACGGCCGCGGTTTTAACCGACCGGACATCGCACCCAGGCCAGCCAGGATATCAGGGTTTTTAATCAGTTCGATGGTTGCTGAATCCGTTTTTTTCTTAATCTTTGTACTGTTCCTCATCAATGGGCGATAGTCGGCCACCGCCGCCGCTTTGATGACCACATCACATTCAGCCACCCGTGCCATGACTTCACTCTGCATCTCGATCGCGCTGGAAACCGTGACGACGGCTACTCCCTCCGGTTTATCCAGGGCTGTGGGCCCACTGATCAAAAATACCTGCGCTCCCCGCCGCCGTGCTGCGCGTGCCAGAGCATAACCCATTTTGCCGGAGGAGTGGTTGCTTATGTAGCGCACCGGGTCGATCTCCTCACGAGTCGGTCCGGCAGTGATCATGATCGTGCGACCGGACAGATCCTTGGGGCTCAAAGCCGCCACGGCCGCCTCGAATAAAGCCTCCGGCGGTGCCAGCTTGCCTTCCCCTTCCCAGCCGCAGGCCAGACTTCCACTGACCGGAGCCACAAACAGGTAGCCGAATCGCCGCAGTTTCTCTTCATTTTCCTGATAGATCGGATTGGTATACATGTTGACGTTCATTGCCGGAGCAAACATCACCGGGGCTTTGGCAGCCATGACGGTCGTGGTGAGCATATCATCGGCAATGCCTGCTGCAATTTTTCCGATACAATTGGCTGTGGCCGGGGCAACAATACACAGGTCTGCACGGTCGGCCAGGGAAATATGGCCGATCTCGCGTTCTGCAATGAGGTTAAAAAGTTCCGTATGTACCGGATTGCCGGACAGGGTCTGGAAGGTGAGCGGTGTGACGAACTCCTGAGCGGCTCTCGTCATGATGACATGCACATCCGCGTCCGCCTTGGTCAGGAGCCGCAGCAGTTCAATCGCCTTGTAGACCGCAATACCACCACATACACCCAGAATTATTTTTTTATTCTTCAGCATATTCAGGTCCGCCTCAGAAATAGGGATTACAGTTTTTTTCGTGACCGATGGTTGTGAGCGGGCCATGTCCGGGATAGGCGGTCACATTATCCGGAAGAGTGAACAGTTTGGTACGTATTGAATCCAGCAGTTGTTCGTGTGATCCGCCCGGCAGGTCTGTGCGACCGATGGAATCGGCGAAGAGCGTATCACCGGTAATAACCGTATCCTCATTTTTTATGTAAAGACAGCAGCCACCCTGGGTGTGTCCCGGCGTGTGCAGTACCTTAATAGTATAACCGCCAAAAGTTACTTCCATTCCATCGTACAGAAATTCGTCCGGTTCCGGTGAATTTTCTCCGGGCATGCCGTACATCCCGGCTACTTCTGCTACCTTGCCGAGCAGGTAAGAGTCGGCCTGATGAATAAGCAGACGGGCGCCAAAAGATGCTACCGCACGGCAGTTACCACCGACATGATCAAAGTGACCGTGGGTATTGATGATGTAGCCGATCTTCAGCCCGTGTTTCCGGACCGCTTGTTCGATCAGTTCTACATCTCCACCCGGGTCGACGACGATCCCTTCATGGCTTTTTTCGCACCCCAGCACAAAACAGTTGACCGAAAGCGGTCCAACAGCTATCTCCTCAATAATCATAATTTTCTCCCCTGTTATTGACTTCAATCATGAAACTGCTACAATGGCCCTCAGATATTCAGGAGGAATTACCTATGAGCAGGAAAGCTTTTGTAGACCAAGACAACTGCATCAGTTGCGGACTTTGCGTTTCAACCTGTCCCGCAGTGTTTCGCTTTAACAGTTCCGGCAAATCAGAGGCATATGACCCGACCGGCGCATCCGAAAAAGAGATCCAACAGGCCATTGACGGCTGCCCGGTTCAATGCATCAACTGGGAATAAAAATCAAAACGCTATCTTCGTTGGCCCTTCGACTTACTTCGACTGCGCTCAGTACAGGTCGCTCAGGACAGGCTCGTCTTCGGCTCCTCAACGTACTTATCTGTACGCCTTCGTCGCCTCAATCCTCTCCGCCTTGATTTCATCTTTGATTTGAAATTGGAATAACACACCACACAGAAAAGGGGTAACACATGGAACGTTGGATCTGCACTATTTGTCAGTATGTCTACGACCCCGCAGTTGGCGATACGGATCGCGGAATTACACCGGGGACATCATTTGAGGCGCTGCCTGATGACTGGTGCTGCCCACTATGCGGGGCCGGCAAGGATGTCTTCGAAAAAGAGTGACCGCAAGGTCACTTGAACAGTAATACAGTTTAAATGTCAAAACAGGAAGCCTTCCAGACGGAAGGCTTCCTGTTTTGACGAGACACCGTTGTCAAGCAAACTCGGGCATTATGGTTACTATGGCGCCGAAAAGGCCGTCAATATCGGTTCTGGTCATGTCGCCCATATGTGCGATTCTGAAGGTCTTTCCCTTTATTTTCCCGTAACCGTCATCAAAAGCGAAGCCTGCCTCACCCAGTTTCTTCTTGAGAACAGCCAGATCGATTCCACGGCTGTTTTGGCTACAGGTCAGAGTCTGCGAACAATAGCGTACTTCCGGAAAGAGCTCGAAACCACGACTGGTGACCCATCCCCGTACATAATCGGCAAGATCAGCGTGACGTGCCCAGCGCGCCTCGAGACCCTCGGCAAAGATCCTTTCCATCTGTGTATCCATGGCATAGATCAGCGATATGCAGGGAGTCGAAGGAGTATTGTCCTTGTCATCGTTGGCAGCAAACTCAATAAAATCGAAGTAATAGCCCCGTCCTTCCATACCGGAGGCCCGCTTTAACGCCTTTTCGCTGGCGGTAAAAACCGTCAGCCCCGGCGGCAGCGCAAAGGCCTTCTGCACCCCGAAGATACAGCTGTCGATTCCCAATTCATCAACAGGCACTTTCAGGGCACTCATTGACGATACAGTATCGACAATAAACACTACCTCAGGGAATTTTCGCATGACTTCTGCGATCTCCGCCAGGGGGGACATTACTCCGGTGGAGGTTTCGTTGTGAATCATCGTCATGCTGTCGTATTTCCCGGTGGCAAGAGCCTTTTCAACCGCTTCGGCCGTAACCGGAGTGCCCCAGTCAAAGCGGATTGCATCAGCTTCCTTACCGCAGCGCAGGGTGACATCGTGCCACTTGTCAGAAAAAGCCCCGTTACAGAAATTTGCGCAGCGCTTTCCGACAAGGTTGCGGATCGCTCCCTCCATGACGCCGAAGGCGCTGGACGTTGCCAGAAATACCCGGTCATTCGTGAACAGCAGTTTTTTTAATCCGGTGGTGACCCGGCCGTGCAGCTCCGCATATTCCTTCATACGGTGACCTATCATCGGCGTACTCATAGCCTTCAATACTGAGGGGTGTACCTCGACAGGACCGGGGATGAACAGTTTTTTATGCACGACAGGTAACTCCGCTTTGTTGTGGATATTGGCTTATAAACAATAGACTGTAAGGCTATCAAATGAAATATACAAAGTCAAGATTCAGTGCGGCAATCAAAAAAACAGGGCGACAGAGATGCCTGTCGCCCTGCGGTAAAGAGAATTGAGTCTGCGTTCAGTGCGTCGATTCCTCTTTCAGAAATGCAGGAATAAACTTGTTGATGAAATAGAACAGCACGAACGGGGTCACAATAACAGTGAGGGCGCCGAAGAGACCCTCCTTGAATGTTTCAAAGTCATGCGGAATAATCGGGAGATGGTAGTCCATGAAGCCGGAGAAACTGAGCGAAAACGCCTGCCCGCCGATAACGACGTTGTATCGCATCATGAACACACCGAATAACACCAGCACGGTGGCAATGGTTGTGCGCCGTACCGTGCGTCCCGGCAGTATCATCATGACAAAGGGAACCAGGTTGCCTATAAAATACTGCAGTATGAATATCTTGGTAAAGTCGCGCTCCATGATGACTTCGCGGAGGATGTCCCAGGATTTGACCTGGGTGTAGCCGCGGAAAATCAGGTCAAGTATTTCCAGGGTCATGGCGGCGATCATGAAATAGAGCAGGTAGTTGGAGGAAATCATGACTTCAGTGTGTTTGCTGGCTTCAAGCTCCTCGGCATTGGGGGCATCCGCATCTTTGGCCCAGCGGGACAGTTTGCTTCTGGCCATGTACTTGCGGATTTCCTGAACGATCACGTAGGTGAGGATACAGAGGGCAACTCCGGAAACAACCGCCGAGCAGATAAAGATAACCGGCATCAGTGGGGTCATCCAGAGAGCGTTGGCCTTGACTGAACCGAAGATGAAGCCGGCGTAGCCGTGCAGGAAGCAGGCCACGGGAATCCCTATCCCGGCCATGATCTTGCAGGCCTTGTGATCCTTTTCTACAGCCTCGGGGCTTATATCCCACGCGCCCAGCGTCATGACCTGAAAAATCATCATGCGGCCGTTGTCAATCGTGCTGCGGTTCTGCATCACCATCAGTCCCCGCGCCGTTTCAACGAAATATTTGCGGTATACCAGCCATATCTCGGTCGCAACAATTGAAGCGTACGTCAGAAACACAATGCCGAAAGCCGCGATCGCCGAAGTAAAATGCGGCGTCATCAGAACATTGATACCCCGGAATGGCTGCTGCAGATGGAGCATCAACGGCATCATGGCCACCGGCAGCAAAGCAAACGAGAACACCAGGGAAAACCGGGCTATTTCCTTCAGCTTTTCAATGCCGAAAACGTGGTAGAGGGAGGAGAGTACGAATGCTCCAGCCACGAGACCGGTCATGAACGGATACATGACGATCTGGATCGACCAGTAGATGTACTCATTCGGCAGGGTAAACAGCTCCTTGATCGTCCATGCTTCACCGTGAACCACCATAGCTTGTTGTGCGATTTGTTCGACCATGACTATCGTACCTCCTGGGCAAGGCCTATGTAGAAGGCTTGAGGCTTGGTTCCAAATTCATCCTTGAGTACCCCGACTCGCTCATTCATGATGATTTTGGTGATCGGGTCGTCGGGATCGTGAATATTGCCCATCTTGCGGGCCCCGAAAGGGCAGGCATTGACACAGGCGGAGTCCAGCCCCTTGCTGAGACGGTGATAGCAGAAGGTGCACTTGTCAACAACGTGTTTAACCGGATGGAAGAAACGTGCTGCATAGGGGCAGGCCATGATGCAGTAGCCGCACCCGATACACCAAGTCTGATCGACCAGAATAACTCCATCATCCGTTTTATAGGTAGCACCGACGGGACAGACCTGGGTGCAGGCGGGTGATGAACAGTGATTGCAGAGCTTGGGGACAAAAAACGCTTTGCCGACGTTCTTCGGATCGATCTCCTTGAATTCACCCCGGCCGAGATCAATGCGGGAATCGATGTATCCGTTAAGCGCTGCTTTGGGGCTGTCCACATAGCGCTTGTCATCTTTCGTGTACACGTATCGCTCCACCCAGGTCCGGGAAACGTTGGCCTCAAGGGGGATATCGTTTTCAACCTTGCAGGCCTTGACGCAGAAACCGCACCCGACGCACTTGTTGGTATCAACCAGGAACGCCCACTGGATATCAGGATTGGCTGCCAGCACCTTTTTGGGGTCGATCAGTGTCAGGGCCGAGATGGGCACAGAGGCACTGGCAACGACCAGGATACATTTTTTCAGAAATTCACGCCGTTCCATCATTTCATTCCCTCCAGGCTGGGATTATGCGGGTTGTGACATTTGACGCACTCCACGCCGGTGTTGTGTGTTTTGGGGTTGATGCCCGGGATACGATGCCGCTCGCTTGTCGTATACGGGAGATCGGTGTGACAGCGCAGGCAAAGTTCGCGGCTGCGGTCAATGGCCAGTTTTTCCGGTTTATCAGGATGGTTCATCACCGGCCCGTGGCAATCTTCACACGGAATTATTCCGTGAAGCTTTTCAGTACGAACCTTGACGACGGCGCCATGGCACGCGCTGCAGAATTCGTGCATTCTCTCACGGCCTGAAGTTCCGTATTTCGCCGGTTGGTTCTTCCACTCCATTTCGTTTGACTTGCGGTGGTAAGAGTACATGAAGCCCCTTTTTCCCGATCCGAAGTCGTCAGGAACATAGAAGAAGCGAAATACCAGTAACGCAACTACAAATGCAATGACCACGTACAGCGGTCGCCAGACATGACTTTTCACTCTCTCTCCCTCTTGCCGCAATAGATTGGCTGCTGAAATTGCCTAAAAAAACCCCGAGAAAAACCCGGACGAGAAATAAAACGATATTTGTATCATGTCAACAAATTAATCTGCACCAGATGCAAAATTGTTCCAATTTGTGTGACAGGGCATTACGGAACACCTTGACATCAGAACACGCCCTTCCTTCACGCGGCAGGTTCGGATTCGGAGTTGATCAGCTCCAATTTTTGCTCCGGCTTCTTCTCCGGCTTCTGCTGGACCAGAAACAGTTGGTCACCAATGAAGGAATTTACGCCATCATCGGCGACATGGAAATCTCCGTTCATTATCGGTATGGCGACCCGCAGCAGCATGGTGAACACAAACAGCCCGGTGGCCCAGATACCCATCGAGATAAGCATTTCAACACCTGAGGGCGCGTACTCGTAAATTTCGTGCAGCACATCCGGTATGAAGCCGGGTATAACCAGCCCCATGCCCTTCTCGATATACACTCCGATAAAAACAAGAATGCAACCAATCGTCAAAGTTACGTTGTTCCTTCGGGTTTCAGGGACAAGAAAAATAAAAAAGGCGGTCACGTTGAAAATCATCGCCGTCCAGATCCAGGGGACTAGCGCTGAATGACCATGCAGACCCTGGAAAAGATATTGAAAGGAATCCAAATGGACCGAATCGGTATAATATTCCTTGAAGAGTTCTGAACCGAGCAGGAGCAGGTTGATAAACATGGCATAGGCAATCAGTTCTGCAACCTTCTGGATGGCTTTGTCCTCGATCTTAAATCTTGTGTAATTGCGTACCAGAAAAAAGATCAGGATCATGAAGGCCGGCCCGGAACAGAATGCAGAGGCAAGAAAACGAGGCACCAGGATCGACGAATTCCAGAAAGGCCGAGCCCCAAGACCGTTGTAAAGAAATGCGGTCACAGTGTGTATAGATATTGCGGATGGAATCGAAAGCAGCAACAACGGGGTGGTAAAATTTTTGTTCGGCTCCCGCTTGTAATAGGTGTTGTAAAGGATATAAACCGCAATAGTCAGATTCAGGACAAGGTAGGTATTGAGGACCACCACATCCCATGCCAGGAGAGACTGCGGAAAGTTGAGTAGACCGATCTTGGGAATCAGGTGCCAGAAGCGTGCCGGCTGGCCAATATCTGCCGTGACGAACATCAGGCACATGACGATTGCCGATACTGCCAGCAGCTCTCCGAGAACGGCAATTTCCTTGATCGGTTTCCAGTGGTAGACATAGGCCGGAATAACCAGCAGGACTGCTGCCGCTGCGACACCGACAAGGAAAGTGAAATTGGAGATATAGAATCCCCAGGAAACCTGATCACGCATGGCGGTGACAATGAGGCCTTCACTCAACTGTTGCACGTACGCATAAACACCGATTGCCATCAAACTCAGTAGAAAAAGGACCCAGCAGTAGTAAGCCTTGCTCCCCTTGGAGGTCAGCACCAGCGTGCCTTTGAAAAAGTACCAGATATTTTTCATTTTTGCTCCCTGACGGCGAATTAGGTTGCGTAGAAATAGTAGAACTTGGGCTGCGTGTTCAGATCTTCCTTGAAGATAAAGACCCGTTTATTCTCGATCAGATATCGAATTTCGCTCTCCGGGTCGAGCAGGTTGCCGAATTTACGGGCGCCGACCGGACAGGCCTCCTCGCAGGCTGGATAGCGGCCTGGCTGCTCACGGGTACGCTGGATACAGAACGTGCATTTTTCAACAACACCTTTCTGGCGGGGGCGATTGCCGAGATAATGGGTGCTCGGATTAATCTCATTGGAGGGGATCACCGGCTTGGCCCAATTGAAGTGCCGTGCGCCGTATGGGCAGGCAGCCATGCAGTAGCGGCAACCGATACACCAGTTGTAATCGACAACGACAATACCGTCGTTTTCCTTCCAGGTGGCCTGAACCGGGCAGACCTTGACGCAGGGCGGCTTCTCGCACTGCTGGCACTGAACGGGCATGTAGAAATGCCCCTTTTCCGGAACAGTAGCCGGATTGTAGTAGTGCTCTGCATATGACAGGTCGACACCCTTTTCCTTGTTCAGCTGAATGACCCGGATCCATTGAATTTGAGGGGTGCGGGACTGGTTATTCTCCGTAACACAGGCATAGACGCAGCGACGGCAACCGATACAGCGAGAAAGGTCAAGGCCGTAACCGTAGCGGACGCCTTCAATCGCCGGGGTTGTCTTGACAGTAACCTGCTTGCCGTACTGTTTGCTGTAATCCTTTTCCAGGCGGGCAATTACCCTCTTGAGCTCATCTTTTGAGAGTTCACGAAAATGCTTCTGGAAGAATTCCTCCCATACGGAAGCCGATGCCTCTCTGCCGGGCATTGCAAGAAGGCCGATGCCGGTCGCCAGGCCTTTCAACACCTTGCGGCGGGACTTATGCAGGACGTGATCATCACACTTTTTTGTATCTGACATGAATCAAGCTCCCTGGTATATGAAATATTTCTCCCGATTCAGTGGCTGGCTTTTCCCGGCCGGTCCGGCGGCGGAAGGGGATTCAGCGCTTTAAATTTCGGGTCGTGTGGGTTGTGGCAGTGAACACAGAGCAGATACTGTTTGTCACCGTTCCAGTCACCGGTCCGTTTGCCGTGAACGCCCACCTTCCAGTCACGGAACTTGTCACCATGGCATTGGCCGCAGAGCCGGAACGACTCGGTAAAATCAACCAGTTCGCCGGAGACCAGTCGCAGTTTGTCCCGATTCACCAAATTGTGGCAATCCGTACACCAGCGCTGTCCTTCGGCGTGATGAAGCACTATTTCGGTATGGTACTCGGTCAGTACCCTTTGCTGCGGATTGGGCTTCATATAGGTATGGCACTGGGAGCAGGGGAACATACCTTCGGTAAAGGGTGGTCGAGGCACAGCAAAAGCTTTCTCTTTCGGCCGATTCTTTATGTCATAAGAAGTTTGTGGTTGCTGTTCAGCCGCAGACATCTCCGTGACCGTCAATTTCCCCGAGCGGTCAAATTCCTTTACCCTGACTGCATACACCGGATCCGCGGACAGACACACTACTGACGCCAAGGCGAGTAAAACCAGCTTGGGACGAGCAAAAAAGAGAATTTTCATCTCAACCTCGATATAGTTTTGATAGGGTATTGTTTACCTGTTATATCGCCTTTTGTACTAGCAGTGATATGTAAGTCCAAGCAATTTGTCAATACAAAAACGTTTTTTTAATAACATGGTTTTGTCAGTGGCTTTGTGGTTGTAAACACTCGCAGAATGCAGAAAGGGAAGCGGCTATTTAATCTGCATCGGTTGATTGTTATTGCAAATAACCCTATATGGAGTATATGGATACAGCACTTTTCCCCTGGTGGTTTCCGGAACGGCTGTAAATACTTGTGACCAGCCGGAATAGCGGTTCATATTCGAATTGGTTCAAGTCCGGCACGGGCTGAAAAACAGATTTCACGAGGGCAGCAAAATTGAAAACTTTAAGTTCAAAAGGAGAGTGTGTATGAACCGCTTTACAGCAGGTATGGTTGCAGTGATCACTGTTTTTTTTGCGAGCTCTGTTCAGGCGATCCAGCCCGGAAAAACCGTCACGTGGGACACTCCCATGGGCAAAGTTGTCTTCGATGGTAAAATCCATGCTGACGCAAAGGTTGCGTGCCTTGATTGTCATTCAAAGATATTTAAAATGAAAAAGGGCTCCGCCAAGTTTACGATGGCTGATATAAATGCGGGGAAATTTTGCGGTAAATGTCACAACGGAACTCGGGCATTTGCATCTAACGATAAGGACAATTGCGGAATCTGTCACAAAAAAAAGTAACTCCCGCTCCGAACGTATCTCCGATGCGTCAATCAGGTATATTTTAGCGTTCGTACAAGATCAAAATATTTCCCCTCCGGGGTAGCACTACACAGTGCGGCCCTTTTTCGTTCGACAGCATCATCAATTTACAATTGACGATTTCCATCTCGATATGTATAGTTCCCCGCTTGTATACGTTATCTATTTTACACAGAGGAGTCGGGGCAATGCGAAAATTACTGGTATTTTCATCCCTCGTGCTTTTACTTCTGACTGCTGCCGTCTGCGGGGCGGCCGAGTACAAGGATGTCACTTTTACCTTTAAAAATGCCGGGCCGGTCGTTTTCAGCCATGAATTCCATCTGAAAAAATACAATAATAACTGTAAAATGTGCCACGATGCGATCTACAGCCTGAAAAATAAAAAACGCTTTACTATGGCCGAAATGGAGAAGACCAAATCCTGCGGAGCGTGCCATAGCGGTATAAAAGCATTCAATGTCGCCACCGAAAAAGATTGCTCCCGCTGTCACAGCGGTAAGCCTCGGGATATTACATACTCGATAAAAGGTCTCGGCACCGCCGTATTCAGCCATGCGACACATGTATCAAAAACCGGCGGCGCCTGCAAAGGGTGTCACAACGGCATCGTCGTAACCGGCAAGGAAAAAGCGGTGACCATGGCCGAAATGGAAAAGGGTCGCACCTGCGGCTCGTGCCACAATGGAAAACGCGCTTTTGGGGTAACGGCCAACTGTGATCGCTGCCACAAGGGGCTCAAGCCCAAGGAAATAACCTTCAACCTGAAAGGGATAACGCCAGCCACTTTCAGCCACGCATTCCATATCCAGGCATACAGCTGCAAAGATTGCCATACCAAGACCTTTCCCTACAAGACGGTTGTCGGCAAAGCGACCATGGAAGATATGGTCAAAGGTAAATCCTGTGGTATCTGTCACAACGGCAAGGACGCTTTTGCATCGTCAGGGGATTGTGAAAAATGCCACAAAGGGTTGAAACCATCCATCATCAAGTTCAAGACTGATAGCGGTGAAGCGACCTTCAGCCACGAATTTCATCTGCAAAGCTACAAATGTGCCGATTGTCACACCAGGATATTCCCATACAAGGCCGGAGCCTTGAAAACCACGATGAGCGGCATGGAGTCCGGCAAATCGTGCGGCGCCTGTCATAACAAAGGCAAGGATGCCTTCCCGGTGCAGGATGATTGTGGCAAGTGCCACAAGATGTAGGTTTGATAAAGAACGTTCTATTACATTTTAGAATAGATAGTTTCAGTTTATTAAAGTGTGACAGACATAGTCTGTCACACTTTTTTTTGCAGACGGTTGTGCTTTTCCATTTAGCTGGTACCATTAAAACCAGTCTTGCCATAGACAAGCCTGATACATAGAAAACCACAACAAAAGGAGAGTAAACATGAAGGAGATGATCGTCGCAGCAATAACGGTAATCGTTTTTGCCGGGTCAGCATTGGCCGCTGACGTGATGGAGATGAAAAAAGGTGTTACCTTCAAACACAAGGCTCATGCCGAAGCTCTCAAGGACTGCAAAATGTGCCATGAAAAAGCCGAAGGCGGAAAAATCGAGGGGTTCGGAAAAGATTCCGCCCACAAAAAATGCAAGGATTGCCATAATGAAATGAAAAAAGGTCCTACAAACTGTAAAGGGTGTCATCCCAAATAGCTTCCCTGTCCCGGTTTGACGAAAAGAATTTAATTGAGAACGTACTGATTACATGACTGATGGTTTCAGGGAAAATCGTGGCGGCAGAATTGCCTGTCGCCCTTTTTTATGCAGATAATACCAATTTCAAATCAAGGATGGAATCAAGGCGGAGAGGATTGAGGCTACGAAGCGTACAGATAGTACGTTGAGGAGCCGAAGACGAGCCACCGAAGATAGCACTTTGATTTGGAAATGGAATTAAGTAGTGCTTTTCCGTTTAGCTTGGCAGCATTGAACAAATTGCCAACACATGGCACTGAAAATGAGTATTGCCATAATAAATATGCAGGGAGGATTGAGAATGTACCTTCGCATCATCGTGGTAATGTTTCTGTTGTTACTGACGTCAGCACCTGTACCCGCCGAACAGGGGATGGCCATAGATCCGGCAACCTGCCTGGGCTGCCACAGCGATAAAATATCAATTCGCGCCTTCGCTGCCTCCGTCCACGGTAAAAACGCTTGCACCAGTTGTCACGTGGACATTACCGATCTCGTCAAACACATGAAAAAGGATATCAATGTTCAGAAGGTACAGTGCGAGCGTTGCCACAAAAAACAGAACTCGGAGCACTATGCCAGTGTACATGCCGAAAAAGGTGTGACCTGCGCTCAATGCCACACCGATATTCATACCCATAATTACTGGAAGAATGACAAGCGCATCGCGGTTGCCAAATGCGTCCAGTGTCATGATAAGGAAGCGGTTTACCAAAAATCTATCCATGGCAAGGGAGTTGCGGGCGGTAATATGGATTCGGCGGCCTGCCATGACTGCCACAACCTGCATGATATCAAGAAGCTCGGCAAGGACAGTGAGCATCGCGAGTTCCACACCAAGGTCTGCATGAAATGTCATAGCGACCAGAAGATGATGGCCAGGAACAAGGTCACAAATGTAGCGGTTAAATCCTATATGGAGAGCTACCACGGCAAGAATTACCGACTCGGTTTCCCTGAAAAAGTAGCCGGTTGTGCCGATTGCCATACGGCACACTCTGTATTGCCGAAATCTGATCCGCAATCCAGTATCAACCCGGTGAATATGGTCAGGCAATGTGTTGCGTGCCATCCCAAGGCAACGCCGCTCTTTGCCAAGTTTTATTCACACGGTGAGGTGACAGACCGTCATAAATATCCGATCCTGTACTATACTTTTGTCGCAATGACCGGACTGCTGCTTTCCACGTTCGCTGTTTTCTGGATTCACACGCTGTTGTGGATGTTCCGCGGTTTCGTTGAAAACCGGGAAAAGGCTGACAAACTGGCTGCGGGGACACATCATCATGTTCACGTTACTGACGCAGGTACACATGTTCATGTCATTCCCGACGGTCACAAGCAGTATCGCCGCTTCAATCGCCTGCACATCTTCCTGCACATCCTGGTCATCACCAGCTTCCTGCTGCTTTCGTTGACCGGCCTGCCGCTCAAATTCAGCGGCCAGCAGTGGGCAAACTTCATAATGCAGTTCTACGGTGGGGCAGCAAATGCTGCGCTGCTGCATCGCGTGGGCGCTGTAATCACATTTATCTATTTCGGTTCTGCTATTGCGATGAGCATAAACTTCCTCTTTATCAGAAAAGATATCAAGGGCAATCCGCTTCAACGCCTGTTCGGCCCGGATTCGCTCTGCTTCAATCTGCGCGATATCAAGGATGTGTTCTTCATGGTCAGATGGTTCTTCTTCAAGGGGCCGAAACCGACCTTTGAGCGCTGGACCTATTGGGAGAAATTCGACTTTGTCGCGGTCTTCTGGGGTATGTTCGCCATCGGCGGATCAGGCCTGATGCTCTGGTTCCCCGAATTTTTCGGGATGTTCCTGCCGGGATGGGCATTCAATGTAGCAACCATTGTCCATTCTGACGAGGCGCTTCTGGCTACCGGCTTCATCTTCACCGTTCACTTCTTCAACACCCACGGACGACCGGAGAAGTTCCCGATGGATTTTGTCATCTTCAACGGCCAGATTTCCAAGGAAGAGATGATCGAGGAGCGTGGCGATCAGTGGAAGCGTTACGAGGATGAGGGAATAACCGAGCAGTTTGCCTGCAAGAAAACCAGTGGAGTACTTTACGACTTCCTGTTAAAGGGGTTCGGTTTTACCGCCGTTATGATCGGTCTCGGTTTGATGGCGCTCATGGTTCTTGCTTTCCTGAGCGGCGGAGGACACTGACAAGGTATCATTGAATAAAAAAGGGGGGCTGATCAGCCCCCCTTTTTTTGTACGCAATGCAGTCAGTCAGCCTTGGCATTGGTCTCCTTTTTTATCGCTGTTTATCAGGTCAGCAGGCCCTTCCTGACTCAGATCGGCAGTCTGCTTCTGCCATTTCCCCAAAGCGATTGATTCTAAGGCAGCTGCCATTCCGAATGAAAAAACACTGAACACCAGCGGCAGTCCATGCGTTCCCACGAGGTCAAACATGAAAACTTTTATGCCGCCGACAACCATGACGAGTATGGCGACATTACGAATCTCCTTGTTTTTCCTCAGGAAGGCAAACAGGATCAAGGCAATGGCCGCGCAGTTTATCAGAACCGACTGAGCGCAGACGAATGCATCGCGATGCATTACAGCGGGCAGCAGTGCGACACCCTGAAACAGCGCGATACGCAACATGTAGAAACCGCTTATGAGGCCGGAAAGGAGGAGCATGACGGCACTCCGGTCATGCGCATCAAAGCGGCTGAAGAATGAATATCCTTCGGTGGGTGGCCACCAGCGGCACCACTGGTACTGGCACAGAATAATACAGGTCAGCAGGCCGGCAGGTAGTATGTTGACGGCATCCATCGCTGCAGGTCCGCCACCCCTGAAAGCAGCAACCATGGCTGCACAGCAGTAGATTTGGAACAGGTAGGTTGTCACTCTGATCGTGCCGCAATTCCACTTCCGCGACATAACGGCCATGAAAATTGCAACCAGCGAAAGGATCGGCAATGAAAGCGCCCACTTTCCGGTGGCGACAGGCAGCGCCAGTGCAAGCAACACTCCACAGGCAAAAGTGTATGCCGCTGCACCGGGCGCGCCTTCTCCTCCACGCTGTGCCAGCCAGAAGCTGAGCGCAAGAAGGCTGGCAGCTGCAAGTACACCGATACCTCCCAGAATAACGGTACTGCCACCACCCGGCGATTTTGCAACGTAAAACATCAGAGAAAAGGTCCACAATACGTTGATTGTCGGGAGCGCCAGATCAAAGAGGGAAATTCTTCCCGGGCCGCTTCGGATAATTCCGAACAGAGCAAGAACCAGATAGGTGACAGCGAATACGGCAATAACGGGCTGAAACCATGAAATTGCCAATTCAGGTGGAATTTCTTTGCCCGTTCGCAGTACCGTAACGATCTGGACCCCCCACAACTGCAGCATGGCTATGGTGACAAGGAGGGCCGACCAACGAAGCCAGGAACATCGTTTCAGCTGCGCGGCAAAATAACCGAGCAGATTGGCGGTGAAAAGCACCAGGGAGAGATAGAGGAAAGAAGGATGAGGATAATCGATTGCCGCACCGGCAAAGGTCATGCTGAGGATACCGACCGATATCGGGGTAAAGGCGTTGAATTGACGGCTGATGAGTGCCATGACGATGCCGGTGGTCATCAGCGTCAGATATGCCGGCACAAGTGGGAGAGAATTAAAGTGGGTGTGCGTTTCAACAACGATGGTCGACATGAGAATCGCCCCACTGGCTGCCATAATAGGGGCAAGCGGGCTCTGTTTACCGTATTTGTGCCAGCCGGCGATCATCAGGATGGCCGCATACGCCATGCCGATGCCCGAGCCGATAAGCGTGTCGATCACTCCGCTGTCGGTTATGGTGCGGAGAATCAGGGCAACAACAAGCAGGAAGCAGAGTGTGGCGAGGCGGGGCAGCAGCGAGGTGCGGTTGGCCCAGTTGAGCACCTCCTCCGAAACATCGGAGATATCCTCAGGTGGAGTGTCCTTTTCGTATGCCGGAGCGGCAGCATCGGCTCCGGGGCCGGCGGTACCGGCAGGCTCACCCTCACCGAGACGCGCTGACAACCGCTCCATCTGCTGCTCCATGGCCTGCAGGCGGGCCGTAAGCTCCTTTTCCCGCTCTTCGGCAGTTGTTTCCGGCAGTGTCATTTCCTACCTCCTTCATTCATGTTCAAGGCAAATATAACGGCGTTTAAAATAGTTATATCTACAGGTTTTGTCAATATGTAGATTGTCAACGTGCGGGCTGCCTGCTGGCATCAGCATGGAGTCTGCATACGAAATGGCCCGCGAATCCATGGGGAGAAAATCTTTTTAAGTTGCATTATTATTGACTTCATGCTACGAAATATTCTTTTTTTACCCGTACTGATTTCTGTATACAATACCGCAAAAGCCAACGATTTTCAGCAGAACATGCCCAGTATCCGAGGAGGAATTGAATGGAACCCGTAAAAAAAATTAGTGCTGAAAAATATTACATGAACATCATAAGCTTGCTGGGAATGCTCACCTCTGCAATTTCTGCCGTGGTTATCGTTCTGTTCCTCGCTTTGCAGGCATTCAGGGGGTTCGAAAACCCGTACCTCGAAATTGTAACGTTTTTTTTATTGCCCATGGGAGTATTATCCGGCGGCGTGTTGACATACTTCGGTGCATGGCGCACACGGAGCAAGCATCGCAGGAATCCCGATGTAGATCTTCCACCGCTGCCGCGCCTCGACTTCAATGACCCGAGCAAGCTTCGTCTCGTGGGCTTTTTTGCCGTGGTAACAGTCGTGTTTTTTGCCATTATCGGGGTCGCAACAATCAAGGGATTCGAATTTTCCGAATCAACCGCTTTTTGTGGCGAAGTCTGTCATACACCGATGGAACCGGAACACACCGCCTGGGAAAATTCACCTCACGCACGGGTCCGCTGTGTTGAGTGCCATGTCGGCTCCGGCCTTGATTATTACGTCAAAGCAAAAATTAACGGGACCAGACAGCTCTATTCAGTCCTGACCGGGACGTATCCGACACCGATTCCGACACCCGTCCACAACCTGCGGCCGGCTCGCGGCACCTGCGAACGTTGCCACTGGCCTGAAAAATTCATCTCGGCACGTCATAAATACATTTCTCATAACGCCCCCAACGAAGAGAACACGCGTCGCGAAATGCAGCTGCTGATCAAAATCGGCGGCACACCCGGGGCGCCTAACAGCTCCGGCATCCACTGGCACATCGGCAAGGAATTATCCTACATTGCTACGGATGAAAAACGGATGAACATTCCGTATATTTCGGTCAAGAGGAATGATGGCAGCCTTGATGAATTTGTCAGCACCGAAAAGCCGTTGACGAAGGAAGAGGTAGCAAAAGGCGAGAAACGTGTCATGGACTGTATTGATTGTCACAACAGGCCGGCGCACTCATATAACCCCCCCAGCGATGAGCTGGATCACGCTTTTACTGCCGGCAAGCTTGATCCCGCGCTGCCGTTCGTGAAAAAACTCGCTGTTGAACTGCTTGAAAAACCGTACCAGAGCAAGGAGGAGGCGACAGCGGCGATCAATAAAGGGGTTACTGACTATTATGCCAAGAACTACCCCGCCATTGTCAAAACCAAGGCTGAATCGATCAAGCAGGCGGTCGAAGAGATTCAGCGCATCTACGGCAGAAACTTTTTCCCCAAGATGAAAGTTGTCTGGAGCGCCTATCCGTCACATATGGGACACTTCTACTTTCCCGGCTGTTTCCGCTGTCACGACGGGAAGCATAAGAATGCCGCCGGTAAACTGATCTCCAAGGATTGCAACCTGTGCCACACCGTTCTCAGCCAGACACAGGAGAACATCCCCAAAGGTACCCAGGTAAAAGATTTTGTGCATCCTGTTGATATCGGCGACGAACTGATGAAAATGAACTGCAGTGACTGCCACGCTCCCGGCGGCCATGATGTTACCGGCGGCGAAGACGCTAACAAGAAGCACTGATCAGCAGACACTGTTTCCATTCATTAACAACAAAGGCCCGATCAGGATTGATCGGGCCTTTGCTGTTAATGGCGCATATATCAAAACTACAACTCCTCGTAACCGCCGTCATCCGGAACGAGGTCGTTATCGGGCTCTTCTTCAGACCCATCCTGATCAGCCGCCTCTTCCTTCAGATGGCGGATAAATTGATCATTATCACGGATAGTGCGCTGTACATCTGCCAGAAGCTTTTCCAGTTCATCCGACTCGTTATTGCAGGCTGTCATGGTCAGTGCCCCACGGTATCCAGATACCGTTCGGCGTCCTTGGCGGCCATGCAGCCGCTGCCGGCCGAAGTAACAGCCTGACGATAGGTAAAGTCCTGTACATCGCCGGCTGCAAATACACCATTCACATTGGTGGCGGTCAGATTCCCCTCAAAGCCGCCGCATTTGGTCCTGATATACCCATCCAGCATTTCCAGCTGTCCCTCAAAGATGGCCGTGTTCGGCGAGTGGCCGATTGCAATGAATACCCCGTGCAGTGCCAGTTCTTTGGTGGATCCGCTCCGGTGACGGATGCGCATTCCGGTTACGCCTCCGGCATCTCCCAGTACCTCATCGAGCTGGTGATTCCATTCGATGGTGATATTCCCCCCCTTGGTCTTCTCAATCAGGCGGTCTGCCAGCACCTTTTCGGCCCTAAATTCTTCTCTACGATGCACAACGGTCACATGCCTCGCAATATTTGAAAGATAGAGAGCCTCCTCGACTGCGGTACTTCCTCCGCCGATCACCGCAACATCTTTGCCGCGATAAAAGAACCCGTCGCAAGTGGCACATGCCGAAACACCCTTCCCATTGAAAGCGGTTTCCGAGGGGATCCCGAGATATTTGGCCGATGCGCCGGTGGCGATAATCAAGGCATCACAGCTGTAGCTGGCTGAATCGCCCTGCAGCAGGAATGGTCGCTGCTTCAGGTCTGCCCGTGTGATATGGTCGTAAATCACCCGCGTGTCGAAACGTTCTGCGTGCAGGCGCATCCGTTCCATCAATTCCGGTCCCTCAACTCCCGCATGGTCTCCCGGCCAGTTATCAACTTCAGTGGTCGTAGTCAACTGGCCACCCGGCTGTAGTCCGGCGATCAGTACCGGGCTGAGATTGGCCCGTGCCGCGTAGATGGCGGCAGTGTAGCCGGCCGGCCCTGCGCCGAGTATAATGAGTCGATGATGAATCGGATCCATGGTACCTCCTGAAAAAGTGTTGCAGAACTGTACCAGCAAACCGGACGCTTGCCAAGTATGTTTGACCGGTGTCTTCCCGTCTGCTAGTATCAAGCTCTATTTCATGAGGAGTACACACACATGCAGCTTACCGACCTGATTTCAGACGCGTATGATCGTCTAAAAAAACGCGTCCGGCGTACCGAGCTGATCTATTCGCACTATTACAGTGAGCAGACAGGAATTCCGCTCTATTTCAAGTGTGAAAACCTGCAGAGAACCGGTTCTTTCAAGATCAGGGGGGCGCTCAACTTCATGACCTCCCAGCCGCGTGAGAAACTGAAAAATGGTGTCATAACCGCATCAGCCGGCAACCATGCCCAGGGGGTCGCTTTTTCCGCCGATCTGCTGAGTGTTGCCGCAACCGTATATATGCCGGAAATAACACCGCCTCAAAAAGTTCAGGCGACACGCGACTATGGCGCCGAAGTTGTACTGACCGGCCGAAACTTTGACGAGGCCTGTGCAGCGGCGATAGTTGCACAGCAGAACAGCGGAGCACTGTTCGTGCATCCCTTTGATGACGAGCTGGTCATGGCGGGACAGGGAACCATCGCTCTGGA
>JANNLB010000304.1:0-9770 GCA_031396605.1 Geobacter sp.
GGAAATCAGCTGTATCGCCAACAGCGACCTGGCCCGCTTGCGGGCTAAACGGGTCGGTTTCGTGTTTCAATTCTTCAACCTGCTGCAGGGCCTGACCGCAATCGAGAACGTGGAGATTGCCATGATGCTGGCCGGGGTTCCTGATCGCGAGCAACGGGTTCGGGCGGAAGAATTGCTGGCCCTGGTGGGTCTGGCAGAGAAAGCCGGCTCGAAACCAAGCCAGCTCTCCGGCGGTCAGCAGCAGCGGGTGGCCATTGCCCGGGCACTGGCCAATGATCCTGATATCCTGCTGATGGACGAGCCGACCGGCAACCTGGATTCAGTGGCTGAAGCCGAGGTGTTGGACCTGCTGCAGACGCTCAACTCCCAGGGGAAGACAGTGGTTATCGTCACCCACAGCGATGAAGTTGCCAAGCGAGCCGAACGGATTATCCGGGTTAAGGACGGGCTGGTTTGTCAATGAAAGGTTTTAAATAAATCTTTTCAACATTTCAATGAACTGTCCTGAGCATGACATAAAAAGGTTTCCTCAGATTTTGCCGGAGATAAAGGAGTAAAGATGACCTCGCAGCATGCAGTTCAACCGTTGCAATCCGCTGCTCAGACGGTTCGCCAGGATCAACTGCACATCGAAAACATGGACTGCCCGACTGAGGAAGCGCTGATACGCAACAAACTGAAGGGTTTTCCCGGCGTAACGGGCCTCGAATTCAACCTGTTGCAGCGAATCCTTACCATTTCTCACACCCTGCCTTCGCTGGATTCGGTGGAAGTTGCCCTGAAGGCCATCGGTATGCAGGTTGGAGCGGTGGAGACACAGGACGAATTACCCGAGGAAGAAAAGACCAATTGGTGGCCGCTGATCGTATCGGGGCTGGCCGCTTTGAGTGCCGAAATTATTGAATTAGCGACTGTCGGCCATCACTGGCTGACGCTTTTGCTGGCGCTTGTCGCAATCCTGACGGGCGGCCTGAAGACCTACAAAAAGGGGTGGATTGCGCTGCGCAATCGCAACCTGAACATCAATGCGCTCATGTCCATTGCCGTGACCGGTGCATTGTTAATCCGCCAGTGGCCGGAGGCGGCCATGGTAATGTTCCTGTTCGCTCTGGCCGAACTTATTGAGGCCAAGTCCCTCGACCGCGCTCGCAACGCTATTCGTGGCCTGATGGCCATGACTCCGGAGAGCGCCACGGTGCAACTCCCCGATGGAACATGGGGTGAAGTCCCGGCCAAGGATGTTGCGCTGGAAAGCATCGTGCGTGTCCGGCCCGGAGAGCGAATTGCCCTGGACGGGGTGGTAATTGAAGGAAACTCAACGGTTGATCAGGCCCCGATCACCGGTGAAAGCCTTCCGGTGGATAAGAGTTCAGGCGAACCGGTTTTTGCCGGTACGATCAATCAGGCAGGATCGTTTCAGTTCCGGGTCACGGCCATTGCCACCAACTCGACGCTTACCCGCATCATCCATGCCGTCGAGGCGGCACAGGGGAGCCGCGCACCTACCCAGCGTTTCGTTGACCAGTTTGCCCGCGTGTATACTCCGGCGGTGTTTGCCGTGGCTCTGGCTGTGGCGGTCATTCCGCCGCTGGCCTTCGGCGGCGTGTGGCTGGAGTGGGTATATAAATCGCTGGTGCTGCTTGTTATCGCCTGCCCCTGCGCACTGGTTATTTCTACACCGGTCACCATCGTCAGCGGCCTTGCCGCAGCCGCACGGCGCGGTATCCTGATCAAGGGCGGAGTGTACCTGGAGGAAGGGCGCAAGCTTGCCTGGCTGGCATTGGACAAGACCGGTACCATTACCCACGGCAAACCGGCGCAGACCGACTTCGAGGCGCTGAGCGGCATCGACCCGGAAGAAGTACGTTGTCTTGCCGCAAGCCTGGCCAGACGCTCCGACCATCCGGTATCGCACGCCATCGCCGTGGCCGCCGAGGCAGCCGGCATTACTGCGCAAGAAGTTACGGATTTTTCCGCCCTGGCTGGTCGCGGCGTCACCGGCCGTATCGGAGGCCGCGTGTATTACCTGGGGAACACGCGGCTCGTGACAAACGGCTTCAACGAGCCAGGTCTTTCTGCCCGGATCACCGAGCTGGAACGTCAAGGGAAAAGTGTCGTCCTGCTTACGGACGAAATCCGGCCGCTGGCGTTATTCGGCGTTGCCGACACGATAAAGGAATCAAGCCGCGAAGCCATAGCCGACCTGCACCGGCTCGGCGTGCGCACCATGATGCTCACCGGCGACAACCAGCACACCGCCGAAGCAATCGCTCAAAAAGTCGGTATTGACGAGATCAGGGCCGGACTGCTGCCGGAAGACAAATTGAACATTATTGAAACGCTCCAGGGCAACGGCGGTACAGTCGGCATGGTGGGGGACGGTATCAATGACGCCCCGGCCCTGGCGCGTGCCGACGTCGGTTTCGCCATGGGCGCTGCCGGCACTGATACCGCCATCGAGACCGCCGATGTTGCCCTGATGGACGATGACCTGCGCAAAGTGGCGGTCTTCGTACAACTCTCACGCACCACCTCGGCGATACTCAAGCAGAACATCGCCTTGGCGCTGGGAATCAAGGCGGTGTTCCTCGTGCTGACGCTCATTGGGAATGCCACCATGTGGATGGCAGTCTTTGCCGATATGGGCGCAAGCATGATTGTGGTGGCCAACGGGCTGCGTTTGTTGCGTAAATAAACATTGATTGTATCGAACAAGACCTCATAGCAATCGACCGTACCTTGAAAAAAACCACTATAATCATTCGAGGAGAATCATAACCGATGAAGACAGCAGCCGCAATCGCCCTGTTCTGCGCCGGTGGGGGGCTTACCCGTTACTATCTCTCCAGCTGGGTCTACAGCCTGCTTGGCCAGTCCTTTCCTTACGGTACTTTTGCCGTCAACATCATCGGCGCCTATTTCATCGGCCTGACCATGGAGCTGGGTTTGCGCAGCACAATGATTCCCGACACCTTGCGCCTTGGGCTGACGGTAGGCTTCATGGGTGGATTGACGACATTCTCCACATTTAGCTACGAGACTTTCAAGCTGCTGGAGGATGGTCAGTTCATGATGGCTTTTGCCAATGTCCTGGCGAGCGTGGCCGTCTGCTTGCTGTTCACCTGGCTGGGAATAATTACCGTTAGAACGATAATCCAAGGAGGATTGTGATGACTAAACTGATTGGTGAAAACGTGTTGATGCGGATTTTCATCGGGGAGGCTGATCGCTACAACCACAGACCACTCTACGAGGCATTGGTGGAACTGCTTCGAAAAGAAAACTTTGCCGGGGCCACGGTCCTGCGCGGCTTGAGCGGTTTCGGCGCCCACAGTGTCTATCACACCCAGAAGCTGTTAGACCTCTCCGCCGATCTGCCTCTTATCGTCGAGGTGGTCGATACCCAGGAGAAGATCGATGCTATCATGCCGCGCATTGACGAAATGATGGGAGGCGGTATGATCACTCTGGAGAAGGCCACGGTCATCCGATACACACTCGATCCAAAGAAAAAATAACCATCAAAACTAATATTAGAATATCCGTATATGAGCGGAGGCGGCAAAATGACGACATCTTTGGAAACTACCATGGAATGGGCAGCGCTTCTAAAAGCGCTTTCCCACCACACCAGGCTACAGATCGTAATAGGACTGATCAAAGGGACAAAGTGCGTAACCGACATCCAGGATATCCTGCCTGCGTCTCAAGCCAACATTTCACAACATTTGTCCGTGCTTCGCAATGCCGGGCTCGTAGACTTTGTCCAGGATGGCTCCCAGCGTTGTTACTAAGTAAGTCGTCCCAATCTGGCTTCAGTTATTATTAACCTGCTTGCAGAAGGTGAGTCTGTCATTCGTAAATCCAAGGGCGACATCGACCGGGAAAAACAGACGTCACGAGGAGCCTGCTGTGTCCGCTAACGAAAGCCCCCCTCTTTTTGAACACAATCATGCTGACGAACCGGTATTCCTTCCCGGCAACATGCTTGAGTCAGCCAGAATACAGAAGGGTCTGTCTCCTCTGACGGTGCCGGATGGTTGCCTGCTGGACTTTGACGGTGAACTGGTGGACTTTCTGGTGGCAAACGGCAAGGCTAAGTTGGAACCTTCCTGGCCATGCTTCCATACCCGTCTCTACCGCTGGCATGCCGAAGAGATTGAATATGGAATTATTGGCGGCACAGTCGGTGCACCCTTCGCAGTGCTTGTAGCAGAAGAGCTTTTCGCCCTGGGTTGCAAGGCACTTGTCACTATTTCCTCGGCTGGGCTGATCGCTGAAGACCTCCAGCCACCCTTGTTTCTGTTGATTGACAAGGCGTTGAGAGACGAAGGGACAAGCTACCACTATCTGCCTCCCGAGCGATTCGCGTTTGCATCTCCTTTTCTTGTGGATGCTGTTGCGCAACGGTTGACCGATATTACCTTGCCATTCATCCGGGGGAGTTCCTGGACCACTGACGCTCCGTTCCGCGAGACCTCTGAACTCGTTGCTGCAAGGCGTGACGAAGGGATCATCGCCGTTGAGATGGAAGCGGCAGCCTTGCTGGCAATGGCGAAAGCTCTTGGTAAGCGTGTCATATGCCTTGCCCACATCACAAATGCCATGGCCACACGAACAGATGATTTTGAGAAGGGGGGCGACGATGGCAATGAAGCAGCCTTGAAGGTCTGCGCCACGGCACTTGCAGCCGCCCTTGAACATGCAGAAGGAGAAACGCCATGAAAGTCCGTGACAGTGGCATGCCTGATGAAGAGATGTGGACCGGTTTTTTCGATCCGGCCAAGGTTCTGGCCATTTTCGGTCTCGACCGGGGAGTGCAGGACCTGGTAGAGTTTGGTTGCGGTTATGGAACCTTTACGTTGGCAGCCGCCGGAATTGCTTCGGGAACCGTCCACGCCTTGGACATCGAGCCGGAGATGGTGGCTGTCGTTCAGCAAAAATGCCGTGAAGCCGACATCGTAAATGTCCAGGCAATTGTGCGCGATTTCGTGGTTGAGGGGACCGGACTAGCCGACAACTCCATGGATGCTGCCCTGCTCTTCAATATCCTGCATCACGAAGAGCCGGTAGCCTTGATGAAAGAAGCTCTTCGCGTACTTAAATCAAACGGTATGCTGGCTGTCATTCACTGGAACTACGACCCAACGACACCGCGCGGTCCGGCCATGGAGATTCGTCCTCGTCCGGAGCAGTGTATTGAATGGGGAAGAGCAGCCGGATTCCGTTTCAACGAGCGGAACCGCTATGACCTGCCGCCGTTCCACTACGGCTTGCTCTTCATAAGACCCCTTATCTAGAATGAGCCTCTTGCTCATTCTACCCGGCTAAACCATGCAGATTAGGACCGCTATGATGCAAGGGCCATTACTGGCGGCACTCTCAGCACTGCTTTTAGGTATCTCACCGGTGTTATGCAAGCTGGTGATCGGCGAGATGTCACCCATACTCCTGGCCGGCCTGCTCTACTTAGGTTTCGAAATGTGGAGTGAAAATCAGATGAAAGAAGTATGCTCTGGTCTGCGAAGAGGTTACACCAACGTAGATAGTCAAGGTGAGGCTGACTGATATGCATTTATACTATCAGAAAATTTCCACAGTATTTCGGCCCGATGGTGGAAAATAAAATTACTGCTTGACAAACACAGAACAGTTCATTTAGAGTCAAATCTCAATAAAGGGGAGTAGCTATCAGCCGGAGACATGGCTGATCCCAAGTCCGTCAACACGGTCGCAAGGCCCGGACAGGGAACGATATATCGCAAGCAAGACCTTTATCCAATGCGTAGTTCGCCGTGGGTAAAGGTCTTTTTTATTTACCCCGGCGAAATCAAGATCGTCGGAGGTGATAAAAAATGAACAACATAATCAAAACAACCTTTCTCCTTTCCCTGCTTACCATTTTACTGGTCGTCATGGGGGGCGCAGTTGGCGGTCAGGGGGGCATGATGGTTGCCTTCTTGATTGCAGCCGCCATGAACTTCGGCTCCTACTGGTTTTCCGACAAGATCGTCCTCAGGATGTACAACGCCCGGCAGGTTTCCCGCGAGGAACATCCTGCGTTTTACGGGATGATCGAGCGTCTGTCCGGTCGGGCCGGGCTCCCGATGCCCAAGGTGTACATCATTCCGGACGACTCCCCCAACGCCTTTGCCACTGGTCGCAATCCCGGTCATGCCGCCGTCGCCGCCACCGAGGGCATTCTGCGCATCCTCACGCCGGATGAGCTGGAAGGGGTCATGGCCCATGAACTTGCTCACGTCAAAAATCGCGATATACTTATTTCCAGCATTGCCGCTACTTTTGCCGGCGCGATCTCGATGATCGGCAACGTGCTGCAGTGGGGCGCAATGTTCGGCGCAGGCCGCGGTGACGATGGTGAACGAGGCGGGATCGGCGGCATGGTCGGTTCGCTGGCCATGGCGATCATCGCTCCAATTGCGGCAATGCTGATCCAGATGGCGGTATCCCGCTCCCGCGAATATCTTGCGGATGCTTCCGGCGCCGCGATCTGCGGCCGACCGCTGGCCCTGGCAGGAGCACTGCACAAGCTGCACACCGCCTCGCAGGCCATACCGATGCTGGACGCTCGACCTGCCACGGCCCACATGTTTATTGTTAATCCGCTGTCCGGCGGTGGACTCGCATCGTTGTTTTCCACTCACCCACCAATGGAAGAGCGCATCGCACGACTCGAATCGTTGGCCGCCGGAAAGTACTGACAGACCAACCCTAACCTCGGGACAACAATGTCCCGACGCACTACTGAGGAGGAAAACATGCCATACACCAGGAATCTTTTTGTCAGGGAACCTAAATCATCCAAAAAGAAAAGAAAAGAAACAGAGCAGGTGCAGAATGTTATTTCACTGCGCATAAATGATGAAGAAAAGAGGGCGCTGGAAAAGTTGACAAAGTCCACATCGAAAAGCATCACCGAGATCATGAGAGAGGCCATTGATCTCTGGAGTTGCAAGCGCCGCAAGCTGTGCATGGATTAACCAATTGAACTGAAATGAATTAAAGGAGACAGTATAAATGGAATGGCTGACTGATCCGCAGGTCTGGATGGCGCTGGTGACACTGAGCGCACTGGAAATAGTACTCGGGATTGACAATATAATATTTATCTCCATTCAGGCCAGCAAGCTCCCTGCACATCAGCAGGAGAAGGCCAGGATGGTCGGCCTCGGACTGGCGATGTTTATCCGCATCGCGCTGCTCTTTTCACTTACCTGGCTGATGGGACTCACCGCGCCGCTGTTTACTGTGGTGGGCAACGAGATTTCCGGTCGCGACCTGATCCTCATCTCCGGCGGCCTGTTTCTGCTCTGGAAAAGCACCATGGAGATCCATGAGAAGCTTGAAGGTGATGAGGAAATATCATCCGCCCGTGTCGGGGCGACCTTTGGCGCTGTTATTGTTCAAATCCTCCTGCTGGACATCGTATTCTCTCTTGATTCGATAATTACCGCCCTCGGGATGGCCAGTCAGCTTGCCATAATGGTTGCAGCGGTCGTCATTGCGGTCGTGTTCATGATGCTTTTCTCCGGGAAGATCAGTGCCTTCGTAGAAAAGCACCCGACCATCAAGATGCTGGCGTTAAGTTTTCTGCTTCTGATTGGCGTAGCACTCATCGGCGATGGCTTCGATATGCATATACCCAAGGGATACATCTATTTCGCCATGGCCTTCTCGGTGTTGGTCGAGATGCTCAACCTGAGACTCAGGCGCGGTACTCCGGTCAAACTTCATCAACCACATCTGGCAGATTCCACCGAACCCTGATAAACAGGATAAGGTGAATCAAGTCAATATCCCCCGGCTCGGCCGGAAACCATGCACCCAGCCCTGATAAACAGGATAAGTGCGTTAACGAAATTACTTTCTGCTCGAAAACCGCAGAAAATAATTTCTAACTTACTAAGGAGACAACAAATGAAAAACCGAGTAGTTAAAGTATGTACGGTTATGGCAGCCGCACTGTTTCTCAGCATCACCGTGATGGAGCTCAACGCCGAAGCCAGAGCCGGCGGCAGCCGCTCCATGGGCGGCAGCGGCTCGCGGAGCTATTCCAGACCGGCCAGCCCCTCTTCCCAGCCCAGCCAGTCACGGCAGCAGGTTGCGCCTGCGCCAGGTCCCTTTCAGCAGCAGGCCGGCGGCGGGTTCATGAGGAGCATGGCCGGCGGAATGATGGGAGGTATGTTGGGAAGCATGCTGTTCAGCAGCTTTGCCGGAGCCGGCGGCGGTATGGGCGGCGGCATGGGTGGCAGCGGTGGCATCGGCCTGTTTGAAATCATTCTTCTGGCAGGTGGCGGCTATCTTATTTACCGGTATATCAAGAAAAAAAGAGCGGAAAACTCCTCTAATCCTTATGGGCGGTAATGAAATCAATCAGCAGCATAGGGGGGGGTAGCTATGTTTAAAAACAAGTTCATTTTCGTTCTGATTCTCGTTCTGGTGATACTGCCTTTCATATCATCTTTGCTCAATTACTACACGGATTGGCTTTTTTTCGTTGAGACCGGCTTCTCATCGGTCTTTACGACGACATTGTATGCCAAAGCGGGTGTAGGACTGTTATTCGGTGCGCTTCTGCTTGTCGTTATCGTTGTCAATCTTTTCTATGCGAGCAGGGCACGGTTTCCGCAGTCCGGCATATTCATCGTGGGAGGTGGTAACCTCCGGATAAACATGGATGAAATATCTCGTTTTGTTAAGCCGGTGAGTATACTGGTCAGTGTCCTCCTGGCGCTCTTTGCCGCCAACTGGGGAGCTCTGCGCTGGGAAGAAGTTTTGCTTTTCGCGAACAGGGTGAATGTCGGAACAGTTGACCCGGTCATCGGCAAGGATATCGGGTTCTACCTGTTCAGCCTGCCGTTCTGGGAGTTGCTCAAAGGCTTTGCCGGCTTTGTGATGATTGCAACCGCCGTCATAACGGGAGCCGTGTATTATGTCCGTGGCGGCATCATCCTGACCGAGCGGGGGGCGACTATTGATGAAAAGGTTCGTCGGCATCTGGCCGTTCTGGTCGGGATCTTCGTTTGCGTGATAGCTGCCGGCTTCTATCTGGACAGTTTCAGACTGCTGTACTCCAACAACGGCGCGTTTTATGGCGCAGGATATATTGATGTCAACTCCCGATTGCTGATATACAGAATTCTGACGTTCCTGACGCCGCTGGCGGGGGTCATGCTGGCAGTCGGGATCTGGAAAGGCGCATGGCGCATGGCGCTGCTGCCGCCGGTCATAGTGGTTGCTCTGTATGTAATCGGCATTCAGGTCTATCCGGGCGTACTGCAGAAATTCAAGGTAGCGCCCAACGAGTTGGCCCTTGAGACACCCTATATTGAGAATAACCTTAAATTTACCCGTTTCGGCTACGATCTGGAAAAGATTGAAACCGTACCCTTCGATGTCGATACGAAGCTTTCCGCGGCTGATATAGCCAACAATGACGCCACCATCAAAAACATCCGGCTCTGGGATCATGCCCCGCTGCTCAAGACCTACAGTCAGCTGCAGCAGATCAGAACCTATTACAAGTTTTTCGATGTGGATAATGACCGCTACAAGGTAAACGGGCAATACACCCAGGTCATGCTGTCGCCGCGTGAACTTTCCTACGCAGATCTCCCCAGTAAAAACTGGATCAACGAACGCCTCATATTCACTCACGGCAACGGCATTACCTTCGGCCCGGTCAGCCGGATCAGCAAAGAGGGGCTGCCGGAGTTTTTCGTCAAGGATATCCCGGCCGTCAGTCTGGC
>JANNLB010000136.1:0-4132 GCA_031396605.1 Geobacter sp.
TTTTCGGCTATCACTGTTTCAGGAGGATACACCCGCAAATGTGGTGCCGGATGGTCTAGCATCGTCGGAAAATCGGCTTCAATAGCCTCCGGAGTTACGGCGTCATCAAATCCGACATCAACCTGCAAACTAATCTGAGCACCGGCAAGGTCTGCCGTAAAGCGAATACGCGTACCGCCATACTCCAGCTGGTCCCGGATGTCTTATCCCTCTGCTTTTCAGTAGTGACAGTAGCTTAATTTGCTTTTTGCTTTGGGTTTTCATGAATCCATCCACTTTTTTCTCGGTATTTTTGATATATACCGAGATACCGTAACATACAATGTCTTTTATGCGTGACCTCACACCTGATCGCTTAGTGGTATGGTAGACCCCTCTTTATTTCAGCATAGTAAATCTTCAGCGGCAGTGATCTGGAATTTCTGTACAAAAGTGAAATTCAGTGATTTGCCCCCACTGTTTTCCTGGCCACAGAGAATCAATCAATCAAGAAACTTGTTTTCCCGATGCCATAGTAGATGCAGCTGTGCGGGATGTTGGGCGGTTGTGGCAGGCAGTATGATCTTTCTGCCTTTCATCCGGGCCAGCAGCAAGTCCCCTTCGCCGGCCCCGGCAAAGTGATGGTCACCGGATTTTCTCAGGGTGGGCATGCGGCAATGGCAGCTCAGCGAGCAATCGAGCGGGATAATGTCGGAGAAATCAACCTTGTTGCGGCCGCTCACCTTGCCGGTCCATACAACGGGCGCTTGATCCTCTTTAAAAATCAGGCTTCCGGCTATTACGTAAATGATTCTGCTTTGAATGGCGAGGACGGGAACAAGGGACTGGTGAGAACCGTTGCTGATAACGTGGCTTGGGAGTGGGATGCCAAGGAGATAGCACATCTCTACCAAAGTAGGTCAACAATAAACAATGATAAAACCCCAATTATTTTTGTGCATGGATACAGCATCTCTGGCGAAGCGGGTGACAGCTCAAGAATAGACAGATTCTAATATTCATTGCGGATTGTGCATCTACAGAAGTAGTGCAATTAATCACCATAAATGGTGAAATTTATTATCATTTATGGCAGCTGAATCAAATAAACAGTATTTATTTAGAAATTAAAGACAGTAACGACTCAGCTCACAACAGGCAGGTATCTTGAGTATGACGAAGATTGGCTGATATCGAAGAAACCAATGCAGATTGAATTTATTATTGACATTCGCGAATGCCTCTATTATCTTGTATGCAAGGTAAACAGTTCTATGGTTTCATACCATGAAAATATAGTTTTTTTACTGGCTAAAGCCCACCAGCGAGCCCAGGGCGCACTGAAGGGGAATCTCCAGACGTTTGCGCTGACACCGATGCAGTGCCTGTTCATGGAATCACTCTGGGAAGAGGACGGGCTTTCCGTTGGGGAAATCGGACGGCGCATTTCACTGGACACGGCCACACTGGCCGGGATTCTGGACCGCATGGTTACTTCAGGCTGGGTGCGGCGTGAGACGGACCCGGATGACGGGAGGGTAGCGCGCGTCTATTTGTCCGAAAGAGCGCGGGTATCTATTTCCGACCTGGCAGCTGTCATCGAGCGGACGAACAACGAATTGCTGAATAATTTCAGTTTGGAAGAAAAGCTCCTATTCAAGCGCTTGCTGCGGGATGTAAAAGATTAGTGAGAATTTTTGGAGTATTATCTTGTGTGCAACTGATTAGAACCAAACAAATGCATCACCATACACCGAAGGAGGTGGATTTATGTACATGCCGGATTTTGAGTATCATGCCCCGAAGACCGTTGCCGAAGCCTGTGTGCTTCTTGACGAGCTGGGTGAAAAAACCATCGTACTGGGCGGTGGCTCGGACCTTCTTCACAAAATGAAAAATGGCCATATAACCCCTGAGCACGTGGTGTCGCTTAAACACATGGCGCATTTGCGCGAGATTCATCACGAGGAAGGAAGGGGAACAGTTATTGGTGCCCTTGTTACCCCTAACGGCGTCTATACATCGCCGCTTCTTCAGGAACGCTACCTTTCGCTCCCGATGGCGGCACATGAAATGGGAAATCCTCAGGTCAGGAATCGGGGCACGGTTGGCGGCAACATCTGCAATGCCTCGCCCCTGGCGGACCTGCCGCCGCTTTTGATTGCTCTTAACGCATCTGTCAAGGTCGTGGAATATGCCGGAGTGCGGGTCGTGGCGCTTGAAGATTTTATCTGCGGTCCAGGGAAAACCCTGATCCAGCGTGATGAAATTTTGACGGAAGTCATTATCCCCGACCAGACTGCCACCGGGAGTACCTACATAAAGTTCGGTCTCCGAAAATCAGGTGCTCTGGCTGTAGTCGGTGTGGCGGTAGCGGTAACGGTGAAGGATGGTGTACTGGTCGACGCCCGGATTGTCATGGGGGCGGTTGCTCCGGTACCGATGCGGGCGAAGGATGCCGAAGCCATACTCAAAGGGCAGGTTATTACCGATGCCCTGCTGGAGCAGGCGGCTGATTCCGCAGCAGCTGAATGTAAGCCGATAACGGATCTCAGGGGTTCGGCGGAATATCGTCGCGAAATGATACGGGTGCTCACGAGACGCGCCCTTCGCAAAGCCATCGACGAAGGCCACGTATAAAAGGGGAGAATGATATGATTAATCGGACTATTACTGACAAGGATGGGGTGAAACGCTACCTGATCACCCTCAACGTAAACGGCGACGACCGAACCGTGCTGGTGAAGGGGAATGCCATTCTCGCCAATGTACTGCGCGACGAACTCAACCTTACCGGCACCAAGAAGGGATGCGAGCTTGGCGACTGCGGCTCCTGCACCGTGCTTCTTGAGGGGAAACCGGTCGACTCGTGCATGGTGCTCGCCATAGAGGCCGACGGACGAGAGATCATCACGATAGAGGGTGTGGCCGTCAATAGTAAGCTCGACGCTATTCAGGAGGCGATGATCAACTACGCCGCTATTCAGTGCGGATACTGCACCCCCGGAATGGTGCTCTCCGCCAAAGCCCTTCTGACCCGCAATCCCCATCCGACCGAACCGGAGGTTCGGGAGGCAATTTCCGGCAATCTCTGTCGTTGTACCGGGTACGTGCATATCGTTGAGGCGGTTCTGGCCGCTTCCGAGGGACGACTGTCCCCGGGCGAACATGAATATCCCAGGGAAGAAGGAGAATCCATATGAGCAAAAAGTATAGTGTCATAGGACATAGCGTACCCCGCATCGACGGTCCCGAGAAAGCAACCGGAGCGGCAAAGTACACACTCGACCTGAAATTTCCCAACATGCTGTACGGCAAGATTCTGACAAGCCCCCATGCCCATGCCCGGATCATTTCCATTGATACCTCGGAGGCCGAGGCACTCCCGGGGGTCAAGGCGGTTATTACTCACAAGGACGTGCCAACCTTGAAGTACGGCCTCAGCCCGGCCCGTTGGGACGAGAACATCTTCTGCAGCGACAAGGTACGTTTCGTCGGCGACAAGGTCGCTGCTGTGGCATGTCTCGATGAAAGCACCTGCTACAAGGCCCTGAAGCTAATCAAGGTGGAATACGAGGTGTTGCCGGCCGTGCTCAATTTCCTCACCGCCATGGATGAGGGACAGCCCCGGGTCCATGATGAATACGAAAAGAACATCAATACCGAGATACATCAGGAGTTTGGCGACGTTGCCAAGGCCTTTGCCGAGGCTCACCACGTACGCACCGATACCTTTATCGGACAGCGTACCTACCAGTGCCCTATCGAACCGCACACCGCCGTCTCCATGTGGGATAACGGCAAGCTCACCGTCTACTCCAGCACCCAGTCGCCGCACTACTTCCAGTATTACATCGCCCGGGAGTTCGGCATGGACGTTGGCGATGTCCGAATCATCAAGACCTTTGTGGGTGGCGGATTCGGCGGCAAGCTTGAACCGACCGGATTGGAGTTTGCCGGTGCCGTGCTGGCCAAGCTCACCAGCCGGCCGGTGAGAATGTTCTACGACCGGGCCGAGATGTTTGCCCATAACCGTGGCCGTCACGCCCAGCACATGGAGATCACCACCGGTGTCGACAAGAACGGCAAGATTCTTGTTGCCCATGCCAATTTCAAGATGGATGGCGGCGCCTATACCAGTCTGGGGATTGCC
>JANNLB010000028.1:0-17383 GCA_031396605.1 Geobacter sp.
CATGCCGACCTATCACCCGTCATATCTGCTCCGTACCGGTGGGAATTCCGACTCTTTCTGGAGTGTCTGGGATGACATGAAGCAGGTACTGCAACTCCTCAAGCTGCCGGTACCGGACAAAAGCAGGAAAAAATAGAAACCCTGCCTTAACCCCTCACCCGGCCTTCGGCCACCCTCTCCCTTTTGGAGAGGGAATATTTTTTCCCTTCTCCATCAGGGAGAAGGTGCCCCGAAGGGGCGGATGAGGGGGGATTTTGACTGATGCAAATAACTTACGGACGCTGCTGAACGTGACTGCCATCCTCTCCTTTCTAAAAAGCTTCTTCCCCCCATCCCGCCAAGACCGGGTCGCCCTCGTCGGCGGCACGGTACGCGATATGCTGCTGGGAAGGGAGAGCCAGGATATCGACCTGGTGGCTGCCCTTTCCCCTGACGAACTCCTTGCGCTCGGCTTCCGACTTGTGGAGGCGACCAGTGCAGCCGCTATCTACTTCAAACATCACCCTGAATTCGGCAAGATTGAAGTCACCCGCATCGACAACATGGGTGATCTGGAGAGCGATCTTCTCCGGCGCGACTTCACAATCAACGCCATGGCGATGGATCTGTCCGGAGAGTACATCGACCCTTTAGGCGGCGAAAAGGATTTGAAGGAGAGGGTGTTTCGGACATGCAGCGAAGACTCCTTCAACGGCGATCCTCTGCGCATCTTTCGCGCTTTCCGGTTCGAGGCTGATGGCTGGCGTATGGCGGCGGAGACGGCGGCGCTGATTCGTGGAATGGATTGGTCAGATGCGTTCCGCGCCATGCCGGTGGAGCGATTCAGCAACGAGATGCTGAAGGCTCTGGGACGGAAGACGCCGGAGCGCTTCTTTCAGCGGATGATCGAGTTCAACGTCGGGGCGGAATTTCTCCCGGAAATTTTCCGGATGCCGGCCATCCCCGCCGGTCCGCTTGAGCATCACCCGGAAGGGGACCTCTTTACCCACTCCATCCAGGTACTGCAGCGGGTTGCGGCTCAGAGTGACGATCCGCTGGCCCGTTTCTGCGCGTTCTTTCACGATATCGGCAAACTGTCAACCGATCCGGCGCTCTACCCCAAGCATCATGGCCATGACCATGCCGGGTTTGGGATGGCGGTGGAGTTCTGCAATCGGCTCTGTCTGCCATCGACGTACCGGAACGGGTTGGCCTGGGTCAGCAGCCTGCATGGCAAGGCCAATGTATGGGATGAGTTGCGGGATTCGACAAAGATCACCATGGCTGAACGTGCAGTCAAGTGTGGCATTGCCCGGATTCTGCCCCTTGTTTCAGCGGCCGACAAACCGGGGGGACAACCTATAGCCGACTGGGACGATGTTGTCCGGATTGCGAGGATGAATACTCGGGAGTTGGGGATTGATCAAGAGAAGCTGGAAGTGATGCCTGGTAGGAACCGGCCATCTTTTATCCTGCAGAAACGGGTGGAGCTACTGAGAGAGAGACCTGTGCCGATTCATCACACCTTCACTCAGTATGTTGAGGAGCCGAAGACGAGCTAACGAAAAGGGCGCTTTGATCTGGAATTGGAATTACACTTTCTTAGCGGTATTACTAATCAGCTACGCCAACCCAGAGCACCAGCAGTTTTGTTATCTCATTAATCTGCTTCGTTGAAAGCCTAATGACATGTGAAAGCATCTTCATTAAAGAAGTATTTACACGGGGTTGCAGGGGGAGTCCCAAGGGGCGGACGGGAGGGATGGGCAGAGCGGAATGCAAGAGTAAATTCACTTTTTTCAAAGATAAATCAGGAGTGACGAGACAAACCCTCGTCCCTACCTCTCCACCCCCAACCGCTCCCAAAGAAATGAAACATCGAAAGGCTCACCGCCGGTCTGATCAATGCGACGAGCCTCAAGCTGGTCGATCGACTTTAGCAGTTCTATCACCGCAGGACGCCACTGTTTTGTCTTTACCGCTTCAAGCGGGGTTTTTCCCTTCAGCGCGGGCAGCGGCATTTCTGGCCAGGTTTCGTAGTGCTTGGCAAGATACTGGTGAATAATCTGTCGTTGCACATCCTGCGGGATGTCGCACTCCGGCAGTGGTTTCGCCGCTTTCTGCGCCTTTTCCGAGCGAGGGTCAACCATATCGCGTATTTTATATGTAATGGTACTTCCGGCAATACCTTCCAGCCAGGCCCGTGCTTCGTCGGCCAGCTTCAAGGTGCGGCAGAATACCTCCAGAATATCAGGTTTCTTTGCTGTCAATGATGCACGTGAACGACATCTGCCGTCTTCCAGTTCATCAAAGCGGTTCCAGCCGTCAACCCGATCCCCGTCAACATCATCCTGCGCATCAAGAACACTTTCCAGTTTCTTCCAACTCAATACCCGGTAGTGGTCAGTGGTCAGGTTGATCTTCTGGCCGGTCGAGGCATCCACCAGTTCCGGAAGCGGTTTTTTCTCCAGCAGAGAATCAAGCCAGTAGTCAATAATGGTACTTGCGGTGATGTACCGGACAAGCGTGGGATCGCCTTCATCATGCCCAATTTCACTTCTGATTTCCTCAAGACAATCAAGCGCCGTCTCCCGCTCCAGGGGATACACAGCTCCGCTCATGACAAAACAATCATCCTGCCATACCAGTCGGGCACCAAAGGTATCCCAGAGAACCAGAAAATCAGTGGCGCGCTTTTCCCTGACCGATACCGGAGGTTGATCCGGATGTACCATATCAGCCAGAAGCAAGCCCCCACCTTTTTTTACTTCCCGCACCTCATAGAGGCTTAATGGGCGTTTGCTCAATTCCAGCAGCCACTCCCGGCCGTGAACAGTCAGCCGCGGCCCTTTAGTTCCAAGTATCAGATCTTTAGCCGGAGTGTCCTTGCCGTTAATATCCAGATCGGCATCGGCCAGCAGCCATTCGCCGATGTTTATGGATATAGCCTGACTTAGGTGCGGGGACAAAGCATCCATTGCGTCAAGTGTATCGTCATCCGGTTCATCCATGAAATCGAAATGTACGGCAGCGCCAACCTCTTCCGGGTAGCGTTCATGAAGCCAGTTCAGGGCGGTTTCTACCGCTGCCTGTTCCTCACGTCGCCGCCCCGATACTGCATCTGCTTTTACCTGGCAGCATTTCTTGAATTTCAAGCCGCTCCCGCAGGCGCAAGGATCGTTACGACCTATTTTTGACATAGCCAGACACCTGTAACCTTTCAACATACATTGCTTTCATTGCAGCTGTGGGCATGAATAAAATCGATTGGTTACTTGTTACTTGCCACCTTTGTTCATTTCTATTCATACCTCAGGGCGTCGATCGGATTGAGTCCGGCAGCCTTTTTCGCGGGATAAAAACCAAAAAAGATCCCCACTGCGGCGGAGAATACAACAGCGAGCGCGATGGACTGGACCGAAATCATGGTGGGCCATCCCAGCAGATTGGAGACGACGGTAGCTCCTCCGACACCCAGAATGATGCCGATCAGCCCGCCCAGCAGCGTCAGCAGCACCGCCTCGGTCATGAACTGCAGCAGGATGTCATTCTTTTTTGCACCAATCGCCATCCGGATGCCGATCTCACGTGTACGCTCGGTGACAGAAACCAGCATGATGTTCATGATGCCGATGCCGCCTACGATCAGTGAAATGGAAGCAACCGCTCCAAGCAGCAGCGACATGGCCTTGGAGGATTGCTCGGCTACAGCCAGAATTTCCGACAGGTTACGGGTCGAAAAATCCGGTTCCTTGCCGCCGTTAATACGGTGGCGCTGTTTGAGCAGACTGTTGATTTCCTCTTCTGCCTTGGTCAACAACTCCTCACTCTTCGCTTTCACCATCACGGCGCCGACGCTGTTCGGAAGCTGGGAACGGGTCAGGTTGCGCTGGGCGGTGCGCAGAGGTACAAACACCGTATCGTCCTGATCCTGTCCCTGCGGTGATTGTCCCTTACGATCGAGGACACCGACGACCGTGAAGGGAACTTTTTTGATACGGACAATCTTGCCGATCGGATCGGAGGACCCGAAGAGGTTTTCGGCTACGGTCTGCCCCAGCAGGCACACCTTGGCGGCACTGTCCACATCCTGCTGGCTGATGCTGCGCCCGGAGACGACCCCCCATTCGCGAATATCAAACAGTTCCGGAGTCGTGCCCATAAGTACGGTGGACCAGTTCATGTTGCCAAACACGATCAGGCCGGAACTTCGCACGGTGGGTGCCGCCTTGTCAACCGAAGGGCACTCGGCCATGATCGCCTTGACGTCGTCACTGGTTAGCGTCTGGGCTCCTCCGCTGCCGCTGCGGAGCCCCCCGCTGGTCGTGGAGCCGGGAAGAACCAGGATGATGTTGCTGCCTATACTGGCAATCTGCTTCGAAATCACATAACTTGCACCAGATCCGACCGCCATCATGGCAATTACGGCGGCTATGCCGATGATGATGCCGAGCATGGTGAGAAAGGAGCGCATCTTGTTGGTGCGCAGGGCCCGGAGGGCAATTTTAAGGGTCTGGAGAAAGTCCATATATTAATCCGTCAGACCGGTCTGACAAGTCCGACTGGTCTGATTGTCCGAAATAATTTTCCCATCTTTAAAGGTGATCTGACGTCCCGCATGGGCCGCCACATCATGCTCGTGAGTTACCATGATAATAGTGATCCCCTGTTTGTTGAGGTTGGTAAAAAGCCCCATGATCTCTTCGCTGGTGCTGCTGTCGAGGTTCCCGGTCGGTTCATCGGCCAGAATTACGGCGGGATTGTTGACAAGGGCGCGAGCTATGGCAACCCGCTGCTGCTGGCCGCCTGACAGCTGGCTGGAGTGGTTGCTCTCCTTGCCGGCCAAGCCGACCTGCTCCATGGCGGTTATGGCTTTTTTACGCCTCTCTTTGGCATGAAGGCCGGCGTAGACTAGCGGCAGCTCTACATTTTCAATTGCCGCAGTGCGCGCCAGCAGGTTGAATCCCTGAAAAACGAAGCCGAGTTTATTGTTGCGGATATCAGCCAGCTGATTGGTTGACATCCCTCCCACGTCCAGGCCGTCCAGAAGATAGCTGCCGTCAGTGGGGCGATCCAGGCAGCCCAGGATATTCATGCAGGTTGATTTACCGCTGCCGGATGCCCCCATGATGGCGACAAATTCACCGGCGGAGACATCGAAGGAGACACCTTTAAGCGCCTCGAACTGCTGGTCTCCCATGATGAAGACCCGGCCGATATCTGTTAAGGAAATAACGCTGCTCATCTAGAAACGCGGCCCCATCGGCGAACCGCCGGATCCCGCCTTTTTCTTCGTATCACCGCCGACCTGCTCGATGATGACTTCATCACCTTCCTTTAGAGCGCTCTCTGTCAGCTCAATGCTGCTGTTATTGGCAATTCCGGTTTTTACCGGTGATGCAACCGGTTTCCCCTCCGCCAGCAGATACACTTGCAGACTTCTCTCCCTGGCTTTACCGGAACCACCCTTGCCTCCGCCGTTTGGTCCGCCGCCACCGGCAGGCCGCTGCCCGGAAACCCCGGAGCGGTCATTCCCCTTCTCTTTCGGATCATCCCCTTTTGTTTTCGGTTTGAAGCGCAGGGCGGCCGGCGGCAGCTTGAGCACATCGTCCTTCTTTGCCACTTCAACCGCCACATTGGCGGTCATCCCCGGCTTCAGTTTCAGGTCACTGTTATCGACGTTGACGACCACTACATAAGTGACAACATTCTGGGTGATGACCGGTGCGTTCCGAATCTGGACGACTTTGCCGCGGAAGCTTTGCTCCGGGTAGGAGTCAACGGTGAAGCTTGCTGTCTGATGAAGCTTGATACGGCTGATGTCGGCTTCGTCAACGCTGACTTCGATCTGCATCTTGGTCAGGTCCTGGGCGATTGTAAAAAGCGTCGGAGTCTGGAATGAGGCGGCTACGGTCTGGCCGACATCGATCGCGCGGGATATGACCACCCCTTCGACCGGCGAACGGATTGTCGCGTAGCGCAGGTTGGTTTTGGACTGCATCAACGAGCCTCTGGTCTGGGAAAGGGCGCCTTCTGCCGCTTTAACGGATGCCCTGGAAGAGTGCATGGCGGTCTCGGCGGAGTCGAAGTCCCCCTGGGAAATTATCCCGTCGGCCAGCATCCTGGAATTGCGGCGGAAGGTGCGTTCAGCGTCGGTCAGAGTAACTTTTGCTTTTTGCAGGTTGGCTTCAGCGCTGAGAAAGTTCCCCTGGGACTGTTCCACCGAAGCGTTGAACAGGGAGGGATCTATTTCGGCGATGGCCTGCCCTTTTTTGACACGTGAGTTGAAATCGACGTAGAGCTTCTGGATCGTGCCGGATACCTGGGTGCCGACCTGGACAGTCGTTACCGCCGAAAGATTGCCGGTGGCGGCGACTGTCGAAACAATCGTGCCGCGCTCGATTTTAGCGGTCCTGTAGCTGACTTCAGGCATGCGCTTATAGAAGAAATAGCCGGTAATGCCGGCTATTAAAATGACACCGGCCAGGATAATAAGGTATTTTTTCACGCGAATCTCTCGATATGTCGTAGTGGTTTGAACTTACTGGCGCTGATAGTAGCAGATAACAGTCGGCACGACAAAAAAAACCCCCTGTCAGATAACAGGGGGCCATTCTTTCCGGGCGCCCGCAACCGGTCGGCGGCGGGCTAACTAGGGCAACCCTCTTTGCAGTGGGAAACCGGACGAATCTTAAATCTTGCAGTCCACATTGGCAGGGTCTCCTTTCAATACATATATTTAATTCCTAACAGGATAGTTTTTATCTTAATACTTTTTTAAAACTTGTCAAGCGAGAAATTTAATGCGTGTTATTTGATTGCAATATCTGATGCGAATGGCAGAATACTCTCCATGACGTCTCGTACCTCGTTTCAGGAAATAGCCTGTCAGCAGGTAATGACGGAGGATGCCTCGGTTTTTTCGGTCCAGTGGACCGATTTGCCGGTCACGATGGCCGGAGCGCTTTCTGCAAAGGAATTGCTCGGTCGTTATCTGGGGCATATCAACAGATGCACTTTGACCCTGATTCGACCGGTGACCCTGAAGAGCGGCATCGAATTCCGGCTGCTCTGGACCGGGCTGAGTTTGATCAGTTTTTTGCCGCCGGATTATGAAGACGACTGCGCAACGTTGCGCATTTGTGGCGGCTATCTTGTGCAGTCGCGCCAATGCGATCGAGGTGAACTCCGTTTCGGAGTTGAGGTTGCCTCCGAAAGCGTAAGGATTTCGCTGCAACTGAGTGATTTCTGCCCGTTGATACTTGGTGGCAGTTCGCCGTCACTGGTTCGATTATGGCTCTACCGGGTTACCCAGGCTGCAATCCATCGCCTGGTGACCGTTCGCTTTCTGACTCTGCTGTATCAGGAACTGGCAGGTCATTCCGCCGGGGTGCGGATCGTTCATGTTGATGCACGAACAGGAAAACCAGTCTGATGCTTTGCTTGTGGCCTGAAATGTGCTATAGTCTCCGATCTGCAATAATTACTGGACACGCTGTAAAAACTACCTACGTACGAATTTCGATTCATCGAAACACGTGCGGTAACATGCATACTACTTCAGCATGGAATTCGAAAAAAATTCTGAAGTACTAAAAGGAATCCAGGACGATGTCGCACGCTAATCTCGAAATACCTTCAAAGTTACCCTTATACACCCAAAAAGAGACGGTCGTTTTCCCTTATATGCTGCTTACTTTGTATGTCAGCGAAAAAGATACGGTCGTTTTCCGTGAAGCGGATGCCTATGAAAAATATGTAGTGCTGGCCTTTGAGCGACCGGATGATCAGGCGCCTGAACTCCCTGGAGGCAGATGCGAGATCGGAACACTTTGCAAGGTCAACCAGATCATAAAACTTGATGACGGCCGCTATAAGGTTTCGCTGGAAGGTGTTACCCGTCTGCGGATTCTGGAGACCGAACCGGCCGGAGCGCTGACCCTGGCTCACTGCGAGATTGTACGGGAGTTCGTCGAAAAGAATCTTGCCTCGGAAGCGCTGGTTCAGAGTCTGAATGCTTTGTTGAAGATAGCTCTTTCGCACGGGAAACCGTTGCCTGACGATGTCATGAAAATGATCGACTACATCGATAACCCGGCCCGGCTGTCCGATCTCGTGGCGCTGTATGTCAATCTGCCGGCCGTGGATCTGCAGGAGTTGCTTGAAACAACGGATCCTCTGGAGCGCCTGAAAAAGGTTTATGTACATCTGACCAATGAAGTGCAGCGGATGCAGATCAAAAACGAAGTTGCCGGCGAAGTAACCAGGAGGGTCGGCAAGAACCAGAAGGAATATATTCTTCGCGAGCAGATGAAGCATATTCAGGAAGAGTTGGGTGATGAAGATCCCCGCTCGTCCGATATGAACGAACTGCGCCGGAAAATTGAAGAAGCCGGACTTCCGGAAGATGTCAAAAAAATCGCCGATAAGGAATTGAAGCGCCTGGAACGTATCAACCAGGCTTCACCGGAATACAATGTGTCGCGCACTTATCTCGATTATCTGGCCGGAATGCCGTGGAACACAAGCACGACCGACAGTCTCGACATGGTACGGGCAGAGGAAATTCTCGACGAAGATCATTATAATCTGAAAAAGGTCAAAGAGCGCATCCTGGAATTTTTGGCTGTGCGCTCGCTCAAGGAAAACATGAAGGGTCCGGTGCTCTGCTTTGTCGGCCCGCCGGGCGTCGGCAAAACCTCGCTTGGTAAATCTATTGCCCGCTCAATGGGGCGTAAATTTGTGCGCATTTCGCTGGGAGGGGTACGGGACGAAGCAGAAATTCGCGGCCACCGCCGCACCTACATCGGAGCACTGCCGGGGCGCATCATCAAGGAGCTGTACCGCTGCGGCGTCAATAATCCGATCTTCATGCTGGATGAAATAGACAAGCTCGGCAATGACTTCCGTGGCGATCCGGCCAGCGCGCTTCTGGAGGTGCTTGACCCGGAACAGAACTTCAGTTTCAACGACCACTACCTCGACGTTGCGTTTGACCTGTCAAAAGTGATGTTTATTACCACCGCCAACCAGCTCGACCCGATACCCGGTCCGCTCAAGGATCGCATGGAGGTCATCCGTCTGGCAGGCTACAGCAGTCAGGAAAAACTGCAGATAGCCAAAAAATTTATTGTCCGCCGCGAGCTGGAGGAGAACGGACTTACGGATCGGGGGTTGATCTTCAATGACGAAGCCTTGCAGAAGGTTATCGGTGACTACACCCGGGAGGCCGGTGTGAGGGGTATGCAGCGCACGATCGCCTCTATCTTCCGCAAGGTAGCCAAGGAAATAACCCAGAACAAGGCGGCACGGAACCGTATTACTCCTGAGATCGTAACGGAACTGCTCGGGCCTAAAAAATTCCATAACGAGGTAGCAGCCGAGAATGACCGTATCGGTGTGGCGACCGGACTCGCCTGGACGGAAACCGGCGGAGATATTCTCTTCATCGAAGTGACCTCCATGCCGGGCAAGGCGGAGCTGATCCTGACCGGTTCACTGGGTGATGTGATGAAGGAGTCCGCCCGGGCAGCACTCTCCTACATAGAGGCGCACGCCGACGAATTCGGCATCAAACCGGATGCATTTGAAAATCGTACCATACACATCCATGTCCCTTCCGGCGCCATCCCCAAAGACGGCCCTTCGGCAGGGGTCACCATGGTCACGGCGCTGGTTTCGCTCCTGACCGGAAAACCGGCACGCCGTAGCGTCGCCATGACCGGAGAAATCACGCTTACCGGCCGGGTGCTTGCGATCGGCGGCTTGAAGGAGAAGGTGCTGGCCGCTCATCGGGCCGGCGTCAGCACAATCGTGGCGCCGGAGCGCAATCGTGACGACCTGGAAGACATCCCTGATAACGTTCGCAACGAGCTGCAGTTCATCTTTGTCAATGAAGCGGCTGAAGCGTTGGCGGCAGCGCTCTAACCGGGTATGAAGCTAGTCACCATCGACAAAATCCTGCTGGTTTTTTTTCACGAGCTGCAGAATTATTTCACACTGGCGGGGCGTACGTGTGTGCGAACCTTCCGTCGCCCTTTCTATTATCGTGAATTTGCCATCCAGTTTGACAAATTGGGGTTCTCATCCCTGTTTATCTGCATCCTGACCGGTCTTTTTTCCGGCATGGTCATGGCGCTGCAGTCACTGATCCAGCTTAAGCCGTTTGCGGCCACAAGCTATGTCGGCGGCATGGTGGCGGTGACGATGATCAAGGAGCTTGGGCCGGTGCTGGCCGGTCTGATGGTAGCCGGTCGCGTGGGATCGGCCATCACCGCCGAACTGGGTACGATGGTGGTGACTGAACAGGTTGATGCCATGCGGGTCGAGGGCACCGACATAATTACACGTCTGGTGGTGCCGCGATTTAAAGCGATGCTGCTGGCGCTGCCGCTTCTGACGATCATGACTGATATGGTCTCTGTTCTGGGTGGTTACATCATGTCAGCCGGCTATCATATCAACCCGATCATGTACATCGGCGGGCTGCCCCAGTTCATGGTATTTCAGGATTTGATCGAGGGGGTAGTGAAACCGGCGGTGTTCGGAGCAATTATCGCTATAACCGGCTGTTATGTGGGCCTTAATACCAGAGGGGGCGCTGAGGGGGTCGGTACGGCCGCCAAACAGGCTGTCGTACTCTCTTCGGTTTTGATTTTGATCTGTGATTTCTTCCTGGCGAAGATTTTTGTCGTTTTCAGAGGATAATATGAACTACTGGCTTTTTAAAACCGAACCGGGCTGTTTTTCCTTCGATGACCTGAAGAAGCGTCCGGATATGACCGAACCGTGGGATGGTGTGCGCAACTTCCAGGCCCGCAATTTCCTGCGGGATACGATCAGGGTCGGCGACCTGGCGCTGTTCTATCACAGCAGCATCCCGGAGCCTGCGGTGGTTGGTCTGGCGGAGGTCGTACGCGCCGGTTATCCTGACTCAACCGCCCTGAATCCGGACGCCGAACATTTCGACCCCAAAGCATCGGCTGACAAGCCGATATGGTTCAAGGTCGACCTGCGCTACCGTGAACCCCTGAAACGGATTGTAACTCTCGAGAGCATCAAACAAAACCCTCTGCTGGCCGATATGCCGCTGGTCAAGCGCAGCCGCCTTTCGATTATGCCGGTAAAGGAAGACGAGTGGCGGATTATTCTGACCATGGGAGGAATGATGGGGGGGATAAAAGGCCCATGACCTCCAGCGACTCCATCCGCATTGAAAAATTGTGTTACTCCATCGGCGGCCGCAAGATTCTGGAGGGTTTCGACTTTCATCTGGAGCGCGGCGTCAACCGCACTATTTTCGGGATCAGCGGCGCCGGAAAAACGACAATCCTCAAACTGCTGCTCGGCCTTCTCAATCCCGATTCCGGCAAGGTTTTTATCGGTGACCTCTGCATAACCGGATTGCCGGAATCGAGCTTCATGCAGCGGCGTAAACGGATCGCCATCGTTTTTCAGGGGGGTGCTCTGTTCGATTCTATGACGGTCGGTGAAAATGTCGGCTATCGCCTTTTCGAGGAGGGGCGACTTTCGCAGGCAGAAATTACGAAGGTTGTACTCGAAAAACTCAGTTTCGTGGGGGTGGAAGCGGCCCTTAATCTTTATCCGGCTGAACTTTCAGGCGGCATGAAGAAACGGGTGGCCATAGCTCGCGCCTTGGCGGCCGACCCCGATTACATCTTCTTTGACGAACCGACCACCGGGCTTGACCCGATCGGGGTCTACAATATCTGCAACCTGATGCAGCGACTACAGGCGGAGGGGAAGACAACCCTGATGGTTACTCACGATCTTGCCACCGCCTTTGCAACGTCGCAGCGTTTCACCTTTCTGCATAAGGCGCGCATGCTGTTCGAAGGGAGTGAAGAAGAGATGAAGGCCAGCAGCATTCCCGAAGTTCGCGAATTTCTGGAGCCGACGGACAGGTCGCTGTTTTATGATGTTCAAACCATTGAAGACAAACAACAGGAACAGGTGGGATCGCTATGAAAAGAAGTAATCAGATCGGCTGGGCTCAGGTGCGGGGGGGAGTCTTCATCTTTCTGGCGCTGCTCTTTTTTGCCGGCGGAGTCCTGCTGATGGGAGGGAAAACAAAAATGTTTGTCAACACGGAGACTATCCGGGTCGTCATGAGCGATGTTGTCGGCCTGAAAGTCGGCGCTCCGGTCTGGCTGGCTGGGGTTGACGTCGGCCTTGTTACCGACATCCTGTTTGCGGATCCGAGGAATAGTAACGCGGTCAGCATCGATATCGATGTCGATACCGATGCCATGAAGAAAATCGGCGCCGACTCGAAAATATCGATAAAAACCCGCGGGCTGATGGGGGAGAAATATGTCGATATTCTTCCTTCAAAATCATACTCCGAGACACCTCCCACCCTATTGCAGGGGACATCGGCAGCAAAACTTGATGATGTCATCCAGAAGGCCGGTGACGCCTTTGACAGGGTGAACGGGATCATAGACAACATCGACAAGGGGAAGGGGACGCTGGGGAAGCTTAACAAGGATGAGACGCTCTACAGCAATATTGCGCATCTTGCCGTTGAAATGAAGAATCTTGTCATCACCATCAACCGTGGCGAAGGAACACTTGGCAAGCTCAACCGCGATCCGGAGCCGTTCAACAAGCTGATCAGCATTCTTAATCGCGCCGACCGCACGCTACAGGATATTCAGTCCTCTGAAGGAACACTCAACAAATTGATCTACGATAAGGCTCTCTATACCAAACTGACATCACTTGCCGACAAGAGTATCCAGGCAGCTGATGATGTCCGCGACCTGAATAAGAAAATCATGTCAAAAGAGGGGACGATTGGTTTGCTGCTTAATGATCGGGAGTTTTATGACAAGGGTATTTCTCTCCTTACCAGGGCAGAATCGTCGGTCAAGGTAATCGAAGAGGTGACGGCAAAAGTCAAGGGGGGCGAAGGAACCGCCGGCCTGTTGGTAAACGACAAGGCGCTCTATGAAAAAATGAACAGGATGGTCGACGATCTGAATGCAGTGATAAAAGATTTCAAGGAAGATCCGCGCAAGTATATCAAGTTTTCGGTGTTTTAAAGGAGCACGGGATATGAAGCAATTATTGTTTGCAGTTACGCTTTTGGTGGTGTGCGCCACAGGCATACACGCCGCAACACTTGAAGAGAAAGTCGTCGAGCACACGATGAAAAACGGCATGAAACTGCTGATGGTGGAGCGGCATACCTCGCCGACGGTCTCAGCCTGGATCCGGTTCAGGATCGGGAGCGTCGATGAGCGCAGCGATGAACGCGGTATTGCCCACTTGCTGGAACATATGCTCTTCAAGGGAACGACCACGCTCGGGACAACGGATTACGCCGCCGAGAAACCGCTCCTGGATAAAATAGAAAACGTCGCCCAGGCGTTAACGGCTGAAAAAGCCAGGCGTGACAAAGCGGATAAGGGCAGGATAGCCGGGTTGGAGAAACAGTTGGCCGCCTTGGAATCCGATGCGTCAAAATATGTCATCAAAGATGAATTTTTCGAGCTGTATTCAAAGAACGGCGGCACCGGCTACAACGCCTTCACCAGCCGCGACGGCACCACCTATCTGATCAGCCTGCCGTCCAATAAACTGGAGCTATGGGCCGCCATCGAATCAGACCGCCTGCAGAATGCAGTTCTGCGCGAATTCTACACCGAACGCTCTGTTGTAATGGAGGAGCGCCGCAGATCATTTGATGCCGATCCGGAGAGCAAGTTATGGGAAACCTTTGTCGCCTCCAGCTTCCTGGCCCACTCCTACGGTCAGCCGACAATCGGCTGGATGTCCGATATCGAGAATCTGACCCGCAGCAAGGCCGAGCTGTTCTTTCATAGTTACTATGCGCCCAATAATGCCATCGTAGCTATTGTGGGGGATATCGACACCAAGAAGACGATCGCTATGGTCGAGCGTTATTTTGGTGGGATCAAGCCGGGGAAAGAGCCGCCGCCGGTTACAGCCCAGGAGCCGAAACAATCGGGAGAGCGGCGCATAGAGCTGATAGCCGATGCCGAGCCGACGGTAATAATGGGGTTCCACAAACCGGGAATCAACACCCCGGATGATTATGTATTTGATGTAATCAGCATGATTCTGGGGAGTGGTCGTACCTCCCGCTTTTACAAAAAGCTGGTGATTGAAAAGCAGATTGCAACCGACATCGGCGCATTTGACGCGCCGGGGAACCGCTATCCGAATCTGTTCGTAGTCAGCGCCAATCCCCGTGCGCCGCACACGGCCAAAGAGGTTGAAGAGGCCGTCCAGGCCGAACTTGATCTGATGAAAACAACACCGGTTGCGGAGCGCGACCTGCAGCGCATCCTCAATAAGATAGAGTATGAGGAGGCGCGCCGCATGGGAACTAATGGCGGTCTGGCCCGCAATCTTACCGAGTATGAGGCGACTACGGGGAGTTGGCGCTATATGACCGAACATCGTGGTAAAATTGCCAAAGTCACTCAGGCTGACATCATGCGGGTGGCCGGTACCTACTTCACCGGAGAAAACCGTACCGTTGGATTTATCACCAAAAAAGGGGGTGACAAATGAGACGGCTGATACTCTCCCTCTGCTTCCTGCTCACCTCGATTGCACCGGTATGCGCCGCCGATCTGGCGCCGGCGGATCCCCGTACCATGAAATTTCCGGAATTGAACTTTCAGATTCCCAAAGCCGAACGGGTTGTACTGGAGTGCGGCATGCCGGTCTATCTGCTGCGCGATACCGAACTGCCGATTATCAACATGACCGCCATGGTTCGAACCGGATCCGTCTATGAACCGGCCGTAAAAACAGGACTGTCCGGCATGGTCGGGAGTGTGATGCGCAGCGGCGGTGCCGGGGGAGTGGCATCCGAAAAGCTGGATGACGAGCTCGAATTCATGGCCTCATCGGTTGAAAGCGGCATCGGCAGCGATATGGGGACGGTCTCGCTGACGACCCTGAAAAAGAATTTCAACCGTACGCTGCAGATTTTCAGCGACGTCCTGCTTCGCTCCGACTTCAGCGATAAACATGTCGAGATATTCCGTAAACAGGCCATTGAGGGCCTGCGACGTCAGAATGATGACCCCAAGGAAATTGCCGGAAGGGAGATCAATCGGGCCATCTATGCGGGCCACTCGTTGGGCGAAATCACGACTTTCGAGTCGATCAGCTCCATCACCCGTCAGGATCTGGTCGATTTTCACCGCCGCTTTTACCGGCTTGACAACATGATCCTGGCTGTCTCAGGTGATTTTGACCGGACCGCGCTGCTCAAAGAACTGAATGCAAACTTTACGCCGGTAAAAGGACGCATTGCCCTGCTGTTACCGGAGGTACCCCAGCCGAAACAGCAGTTTCAGGCGGAGCTGCTCTACGGCAAAAAAGAGGTCAATCAGACCGTCATCCGTATGGGGCATCTGGGGCTGAACAAGGACTCACCTGATATCTACGCAGTGCGCATTCTGGACTACATTCTGGGGGGGAGCTTCACATCACGTTTAACGATGGAGATCCGCACCAACCAGGGGTTGGCCTACAGCGTCGGGAGTCATTTCGACATCGGTCGCCGCTTTACCGGCAGCTTTGTCGCGGAGACAGAAACGAAGGCGGAATCGACTGTTAAAGCGATCAATCTGATGAAAAACATTATTTCAGACCTGACCAAAGAGCCGGTCAATGACGGGGAACTGAATGCTGCACGGGAGTACATGATCAACTCGTTCATGTTCGGCTTCACCAGTCCGGCTTCAATCGTTACCCAGCGGGCTCGGCTCGAATACTACGGCTATCCTGACGGCTACCTCGAGAGGTATCGGGACAGCATTGCCAAAGTGACCAAAACGGATGTGCTGAATGCGGCAAAAAAATACCTGCACCCTGACGCATTCAAGCTGGTAGTTATCGGTGATGCGGCAAAGTTCGACCAGCCGCTGGCAACTCTGGGGGTTGTAAAGGAGCTGAATCTGAAACTGAATATTCCCAAACCGTGATGAGGAGAAAGATAAGGCAATTTTGAATGGGACGACAGCATTGAGCTCGGTATTCCATCAATTGACAGGCATCACCAAGATAGACCTTGGTGATGTGGGGATAATTTTGCGCAGGAGCAGGCTAAAGGGCTAAAACAGTGTAACCGGCGGCCAAACCGGTTGCTTTGGCCGCCATTCTCCTATCCAACGTGGCAAAGCCTGAACAGGATGTGCTTGAGGCAAGATGCAACGCGTCCGCAATGTCCATTCCCTGTTCGTACCAGGTAATTGCCTGTGCGGCCTCGCTCGCAGCCTCAACGGCAAGAGTGGGCAAGCCGCATATATGGCGCAAACGTTCAACAACAACATTGCGAGCCAGATTATAACCGGTTTGAGATGACAAGACCCACGCCAACTCCAACAGTACTGTCTTGAGGATGCAGCAGTTATTGTTTCTGAGGAATTCCGTGGCGGTTACGGTCTGTTTTTGATCATCCTTGACGGAGTAGCGCACGAGAATATTGGTATCTACAGCTATCATTTTTGCTTGCCCGCTTCAGTTGCAACGGCACGATCCATGTCCGCGAGAGAAAGACGTCGTCCTTTATACACCGAGGGAGCGTCAGGGGATTCAAAGTTGGTGGCTGCAAAAGGCTCTGCGGTTTTGATAACTACTTCATCACCACGATCAATGACCACCAACCGGGTTCCGGTCTGCCAATGGTGGCGGGTACGGATAGCTTTGGGGAGTACGAACTGCCCCTTGCTGGAGAGTGCGACGGATTCCATGGCGACTCCTTATGGTAAGATTTTTGTAAGCCACATATACAGTTAAACATGAAGATGTCAAGAAGATTACATTACTTGAGGGAGCTTGATAATAGGAACTGGACTTTAAACTTATCATCCACAACATGCTTTTGGTGGCGTGCTGTCTGCAGAACAATTGCAATTTGTTGTAGACGATGCGGCATCAAGAATATTCGCCGAGAACTTCTTCATGGCACTCATGGCGCCTTTCTCGACCATATGTCCTGTTTCAATCGCTAAGCGGATTTCCTCGTGGTCGATACCCAACTCCCGCGCTTTCTCTACATGATACGTGAGACATGGTTGGCAGTGAGCACCAACTGATGCGCCAATTGCGATCAATTCTTTTGTTCGATCGTCCATAGTATAATTCCTCTCTTATTTTGGTATATTTCAGGTTTCAGCTGTGAGGGGAAAGTCTTCAACACTCCATGCCTTTAGCGTAATAGTCGCACCCATGGGAAAACTCGACAAACACACACGGTTCATCACCAATAACCCAGGCGTCGTGACCTGACGGCAGCATCATAATGTCATTTTCACCAAAGTCCTCAATCGCCCCATCATCCATCTGCACCCGGAAAACCCCTGACAGCACGATTGCCACATGTGGCAGTATGCAA
>JANNLB010000050.1:0-14881 GCA_031396605.1 Geobacter sp.
GCCACCTCGGCGCCCGCCGTCAACTGGTTCAGCATCGCCTCCTCGGTCGACGGAACCAGGCTGGCGGCCGTGGTCTACGGCGGCCAGATCTACACCTCCGCCGATTCAGGCGCAACCTGGGTCGCCACCTCGGCGCCCGCCGTCAACTGGCGGAGCATCGCCTCCTCGGCCGACGGAACCAGGCTGGCGGCGGTGGTCTACGGCGTCCCGGTGGGCCAGATCTACACCTCCGCCGATTCAGGCGTAACCTGGGTCGCCACCTCGGCGTTCGCCGCCGGCTGGCAGAGCATCGCCTCCTCGGCGGACGGAACCAGGCTGGCGGCCATGTCCACAGGCGGCCAGATCTACACCTCCAGCGATACCGGTGTTACCTGGGCCTGGTCCCCAGTCAAGACATCATACCTCATCTTTGTGTCGTCAATCGCCATCTCGGCGGACGGCCTCAAACTGGCTGTGGCGCACTATGGAGGGAGTATCTACACAACCGCGTCCTACAGATCCGTCACCGGATCCAGTGCCGAAGCGGTTGAACTTTTATACGTGGGGAACAACAGGTTCCGGATTCTGAACCCGACAGCATCGATTTTGGTGGAGTAGACATTGTCAAACAGGTGCGGCTCGGGGATAACTACCACAATGAAAAGGCGCATAACATGAAACGAACCATACAACTATTCACAATGACTTTGCTTCTTTCAGCGATTCTCTGCGCTAACCCTGCGTTTGGGGCAACCATGTCCAGCAGCGGCTACAAAACAAGCGGAGGGGATATTGCCGCCTCCGACAGCGCTGTATCCGCGTCAGCAAGCTACAATAACACCGGCAACATAAGCGGCCAGATGCTTGCGGCGGGCGTTCCGGGGGCCGGCTTAACCTCAAAGGGAAAGCCGGTGCAACAGGCTGAATTGATCCGGGCGGCCACGATTGATCGCCCTGCCAACGGGGTTCTCGACCCTGAAAGCACAACCGGTATCCCGACAATAAGCGACGCCATCATTGTCCTGGCTTTTGCCATGAAAGCTGCTGTCCCGACGACAGCAGAGATACTTCACGCCGATGTCGCACCGCTGGTGCACGGAGTACCGCAACCTGACGGCAAGATCGATCTTGGCGATGTGATTGTTATCCTCAGAAGGGTAGTCGGGTTGACAAACTGGTGAATGCAAAAACCGTATACCTGACAACTGTTTTTAAAATGGCGGCATGTTGCAGTGTGGACATGCCCGCAGCCCCCGTCAGTGCGGCAGATCCTGGGAATCAAACATGACAGTTAATTACAACGACATTCCTCTCTTCAGCTCCTTAAGCCGTCTCGACCGCTCCCGCCTTCTGCCTCATTTCACCGTGCTGCAATTCGGCGATGGAGAAGTAATTGTCCGGCAGGGGGATCAGAGCGACTCCCTGTTCGTGATTGTTTCGGGAGAGGTACGTGTTACGCGTCGACAACAGGACGGTTCATGCATTGATGTTGCAATACTGCCTCGGGGAGAATGTTTCGGTGAAGTAGCGATTCTTACCGGAGATCCCCGTACTGCCGATGTGCTCGCCTTTGGCGAACAAACTGTTGTGCTGCGGCTTTCGAGAGAGCGCTTCAACAATCTGATGAAGCAGCACAACGTGTTGGCAATTAAGATTGCCGGTATACTGGCTCAACGGGTTGGCCGTACAACCATCCAGTTAGGGGAAGACTCCAAGGTATCTAAAATTGATATTATGGGCACGATGGAAGACGATGCTCAGGAATTGCCGTCATCCAGTGGGTTGCGCGCCGGATGGAGCCTGGGTGTACAACTGCGCAATCGTCGCTTTATCAGCAGCGCCTTGGCGCTGACCCTGTGCGGTATTGCAGCATTTCTGCTTAATGGCAGTGGCATGACAGCCCAGCAAATTATCCTGTTTGTACTGCTCTTGGGAGCAACCGTGGTCTGGAGCTTTGACGCCTTCTCCTATCATGCAGTGGCGCTCGCACTGCCGCTTGCCGCCGTTCTGCTGAAGGCCGCCTCGCCGAGCGCCGCCTTCTCCGGTTTTTCCAACCCTTCCTGGTTTCTGGTGCTGGGCGTGTTTGCCATATCGGCGGCCATCTCGCGCACCGGGCTGATGTACCGGCTGGTGCTGCTGGTAGTGGGATTTTTTCCGGCAAGCTACCGTTGGCAAACCTTTGCCTTGGCGTTCTCCGGATTGCTGCTGACGCCGGTCATCCCGTCATCCAATGGGAGAGCGGTGCTGGCTGGGCCTCTTGTTGCCAATCTGAGCGAGATTCTGCGTTTTAGACCGAGAAGCGCCGGCTCCATCGGCATGTCCATGGCTGCGCTCCTGGGATTCGGGCATATGTCGTTCATGTTCATGAATGGTACGGCTACCTGTTTGCTGGCCTTCGGATTGCTGCCATCCGATGCAGCCAATCGTGTCACCTGGGGGAGCTGGTTTATGGCAGCCTTGCCCTTGGGGCTGGTATTTTTCGCACTTTCATATCTGGCGGTGCTGCTTCAATATCGGCCAAAAGTGCAACGCACGCCCGGCAGCGGTATCATCAAGGCCCAACTGAGCGTACTTGGCCCCTGTGATACTCACGAGCTGATCACTATCATGATTGTCATTGCATCTCTGGCTGCCTTCATGACCCAATCATGGCACCATGTCAATGGAGCCTGGGTCGCCCTGGCAAGTTTCTTCCTGCTTTTCAGCAGCGGGGTGTTGGCCGAAAAAACGGTCAGAAGTGACATCGACTGGAATTTCCTGCTATCATTCGGGGCATTGGTAGGGTTTGGCGGACTAATCTCATCCAGTGGGCTAGGTACAATCATGGCCGGCAAGGTTGCGCCTCTGATGGCGCCTGTAGTAGTGTGTCCATACGCTTTTCTGATGACGGTTTCACTGGGAATGTATCTGCTTCGTTTTGTCCTTCCGCTCCCGGCCGCGCAACTGGTAGCGCTTCTTTCGGTACTGCCGGTCGTCGGCATGGCCGGTATCGATCCCTTTGCCCTCTGTCTGGTAGTGCTGATATCGGGCAATCCCTGGTTCTTTCCCTATCAGAACAGCGTCTATCTCAACCTGCTGGAAACAACCGAAGGAAAAGTCTTTGACCATCACCAGACCCGTAGGGCCGCTTTTGCGCACATCATTGCGGTCCAGGTGGCTATTGTCGTATCTGTGCCGTGGTGGCGATTTCTTGGGCTTGTACACTGAAGAACCGATCCTTTTACATATTCGCCCTTCTCACCACCCTTATAGCTCTTTTGGCGCAATGGAAAGACCCGGCCGTTATTCGTGAGCATCTGGAGAGCAAGACCTACGACCTGCGTATGCGCTTGCGCGAACAACTGCGTCCATCACCACGCCGGGATGACATCGTTATCGTCGCTCTTGATGAAAAAAGCCTGGAGGAGTTTGGCCGCTGGCCCTGGAGCCGCACTTTGACGGCGCGGTTGGTGCGGGCGGTTTCCGCCGGCCGTCCCCGTACGATCGGGGTTGATATATTTTTCACTGAACCGGAGAGCCCTGCTGCCGATGCAGCACTCGCTTCGGCAATCAAGGCAGCCGGCAATGTCGTGCTTCCGATTGTTTTTTCCGATGTGGCCAAGGGTACGGCCTCGCCGTCAGCCGAACAGAACGACCTGCTCTGGGATGCCGCCTTTATGGAGGTGAAAAGCGTCAAGGGGATTCCCTGGAAGCAGTGGGCGATACAGGGGACGCGCCCGCTCCCGCCGCGTGCCGGGATAGCGCGGGCTGCCGCCGCGCTGGGGCACGTTTCGTCACATCCCGATATGGATGGCGTCATGCGCTGGGAGATCCTGGCGATCAAGCATGGCGATGATGCCTACCCCTCCCTGGCGCTGCAGATTGCGCGCCTGGCCCAGGGAATGCGTCAGGAGGATCTTGGCCTGTACGGAGGGTCAACCATCCGTTTCGGTGAGAGTTTCATTCCGACCGATCTGTCGAACCGGGTTCTGATCAACTACTATGGCGCCGAGGGAAGTTTCCCCTATATCAGCGCCGCTGACCTTCTAAGCGGCCGGGTCAAGGCTGAGGCGCTGGCCGGCAAGGTCGTTCTGATCGGCACTTCGGCGCTGGCGACTTACGATCAGAAAATTTCTCCGTTTTCCGCCGATATGCCGGGTGTCGAAAAAAACTCGACCGTTGTTGAAAACATTCTCTCCAACAGATTCATGAGCAAAAGCCCCGGCGTGATCGAACTGGCCGTCATCCTGAGTACCGCCATTCTGCTGACGATCCTTTTGCCGAGACTTTCCGCCCGCAGCGGTGTCATTGTCGGTTTTTCGCTGATGGGGGCCTATCTGATTGCGGCAGAAATAACCTGTATGGAAGGGATCTGGCTCTCACTTGTCTATCCGATGGCAAATATGGCGATCATCCTTTCGGCGCAAACCGTCAGCAAACTTCTGTTCGAGGAAAAACAGTCCCGCCAGATCCGCGCCATGTTTTCCAGCTATGTCACCGAGCGTCTGGTAAATGAGATGATCCGCAACCCCGAAATGGCCCAGCTTGGCGGTCAGAAGCGCGAAGTGACCGTGCTTTTTTCCGATGTGATAGGATTCACAACCTATTCTGAAAATCACCAGCCGGAGGAGGTTGTAGCGATCCTCAATGAGTATCTGGGGGCGATGACCGACATCGTGCTGAAGTGGGAGGGTATCCTCGACAAGTTCATCGGCGATGCGATTGTCGTGTTCTGGGGCGCTCCCATGAAGCAGGATGATCATGCCGAGCGGGCGGTGCTCTGTGCGCTTGAGATGCAGGAGCGGCTTGAGCAGCTCCGCCGGAAATGGGAAGCGGAAGGGAAGGCTCCGCTATCCTCGGGGATCGGCCTGAACAGCGGCGAGGCGATTGTCGGCAACATCGGTGCCGAAGGGAAAAAGATGGACTACACCGTTATCGGCGACCATGTCAACCTGGGGGCCAGGGTTGAAGGGCTGACCCGGCGCTATGATGCCCGGATTCTGATGACCGAGTACACGTTGGAAAAGTTGCGGCCGGCCATCGCCGCCGGACAATTTCGCGGGGTTTCGATACTCGGCCAGGAGCGGGTGATCGTCAAGGGGAAGGATACGCCGGTCGGGATTTTCTCAATCAATCCGCTCGATCCCGAGGCCGAGACGGTTGTGGTTGAATGTGATCCGGAAAAGGTGGTAAGACTGACGGAGAAATAAGGGGGTGATATTTACACCCCGCCCCCTAACCATACAATTCAGAGAGGTGTTTAGTGACTACAGAAGGAATTCTCGTACGGGTACTGGGAGATTATGGCCCATTTTCCTCCATGGGAAAGAGTATCGGCTATCAGGTCAGTATCGGCGGCAGCAGCTTTCTGGTCGATTGCGGTTCTCCCCTGTTTCAACAGATCGGCGGGCACGGGCTAAAGGCGGTCAAGGGTCTGATCATCACCCATTGTCATGACGACCATAAACGCTGGTTTACCGACCTCTCGCTCTTCAACCGGTATGCGGCCGACATTCAGCACAAACTCCCCGTATTTACCTCGGAAGTGATCAATGAGGGGCTGCTCGTCTCCTCCGGCCCCGCTCTCAATACCAGTCTCAGCGAAGATTCCAAGACGGTCGTTGATATCGCCTATGATGACTACATCGATTTCCGGCCGCTCGGCCCCCGGGCAAAGTATCGGATTGAGAGGCGGGACATCGGCGGAGGATGTTCGGTGCTTGAAGTTCTGGACGCGCGGGGCGGGAGTGTCGGCCCGGAGCGGGCCAAAATCGTTATCAGTACCAAATACGGTGCTCCGCGGCTGCTGTTCAAGGATCCCGACTACCGTGAATGGATAGAGCCGGAGCAGTTTTATCCATTTTCATCGCCGACCTTCTACGAGGAGAACCGGAACATCTATCACGACCCGGCCGGTTTTACGATTGAAGCGATCAACGCACCGGTTTGGCACGGGGTGCCGAGTATCGGTTTGAGGTTCAAGACAGCAACGGAATCACTCGTGTTCAGCGCCGATACGGTCCACGACACTGAGTTGTGGCAGACGCTTCACAGCGAGAAACGCCTGCAGCGGTTGAACGGCACACTCCGGGAATTTGAAGCTGCTTCAGTCATATATGGCGACATCAACGATTATATCGAGCGGACCTGGAGCCGCGAGCGCTACCATGAGGCGCTTGCCGCTTTTGACGATGCGGTGGTCATTCACGATATCGCCACGCGCAATAGCGTTGTTCATACCGACTATCGCAGGCTGGAGCATACGGTGCTGAAAAAAGAGCTCACCATTTTAACCCATAGTCCTGACAGGATAACTTCCGGGTGGGCTCTGAGCAAAGCTGATAAATCTTTTTTGATTCGGGGGGATACATTCAGCGAGGTGGTCGGCAATGACCTGCACCCCATGGATGCGGCGGTATATCACAAGCAGGAGGGGAAATATTTCGTCGGTTACCGGAACCCGAACGGCGCTGTAACGGTGCATGAAAATGACGGAATTCTCAATCTGGGTGGAGAGTGGGACAGGGAAACGGACACCGAACTTTTCAAGGTGGATCTTTTTGAGGATATCGGCGGGAAATATCTCCAGAAACTGGCGGAGGGAGATGCAGCTCACTATGTGGAGCGAACGGACGGCAGGGTTGAGCGGGTTACGTACAGTGAAGATGGTTCACGGGGAATAATTGTGGAAGACCTGCGGAGGGGGCTTGTCAACAGGTGATAGGTGTACTGTTTCAGCCGTTTGACGCCGCCGGTTTTTCGTACTCCAGCACCTGGCTTAACGCCTCATCAATCTTCGACACATCCACGACCGTATTGAAGCAGGGGCCGAAGGGGCGCTCGTTGAGGATGCCGATAACCGGCAGCGGGTAGCAGTCCTTGATGCCGGAGGTCAGGTCCCGCTCACAGGCAACTGCCAGCACCAGTTTCGGCCGCTTTTCTACAATGACCTTGCGGGCCAGGGTGCCGCCGGTGGCAACCGAAATATCGACCCCATACTTCCGTCCGATATCGACCAGCCCCATGATGCTGCAGCGCCCGCATTGAATGCATTTATTGATATCGCCGGTCACTTTGATTTCACAGTCAGAGAGCTGAATGCAGTGCGGCAGGAGTACCAGAATCCGATCCGGCTTTACCTTCATTCGCTGCGACGTTACCAGGCTGTTGTTCATGGCGACAAAAGACTGTCTGATGAGGTCCTTGTCAAGTCCTAACACCCTCCCCACAAATTCGATGACCGGCAGTAAAAACTTGATGACCACCAGCCGCATGAAGCGGGTCAGAAAAATATCCTTTCCCAGAGCGGTGGTGAGCACCAGCAGGCCTGTTCCTAGAATCGCGGCACCGGAGAGCACCACCATGATAATACCGACGATATCCGGTAGATTGGGGTGGATGTTGGCCAGACCGCGATTGGGGATCCACCAGGCAAGGAAGATGACCGCGACTACAATCAGGCAGGTTACACCCATCAGGGTAACAAAGAGCCGCTTGCGTGGCGGCGTGGTTGCTGTTTCAGGAGTTTTCGTCACAGTGCGGAGCCCTCAGGTTGTCCGATACCCAGCAGGGTCCCCTCGGAGACCGGGTAGCCGGCCAGAAAACTGGCGCAGTCAAGACGCTTCTTGCCTGCCAGCTGTAGTTCTTGTAAAAAAAGAGTGCCCGAGTGGCAGGCTACCTCAAAACAGCCTTTTGCGGCCTGCAACACCGTTCCGGGTTCACCGGAGCCTTTGCCGACGCGGGTGCGAAAGATTTTCAGCACCTGACCATCGATGATCGTGCAGGCGCCCGGCCAGACTGCCAGGCCGCGCACCTGGTTGTGAATTGTGCGGGCGTCATCGTTCCAGTCGATAACGCCATCCTCTTTTTTGAGCATCGGGGCATAACTGCTGTCGGCGTTGTTCTGCGGCAGCGGTACGAGGTCACCGGCTTTCAGCCTGTCGAGAGTTTCGGCCAGCAGACCGGCGCCCATTGCAGCCATGCGATCATGCAGCGACGCGATGTCTTCATTTTCATCCAGCGGAGTCTTTCGCTTCAGCAGCATATCGCCGGTGTCGAGACCGGCATTCATCAGCATGGTGGTCACGCCGGTTTCAGTTTCGCCATTAATGATGCACCAGTTAAGCGGCGCGGCGCCCCGGTAGCGGGGCAGCAGCGAGGCATGGACATTGATGCAGCCTTGGATTGGTATTTCCAGGAGTGCTTTTGGAAGAATCTGGCCGAATGCGACGACCACGATAATATCCGGCTTCAGCTCGCGGATGATGTCGACGAAGTCCGGATTGCGAACTTTGAGCGGCTGATGCACCGGAACACCGTTTTTTTCAGCCAATTCCTTCACCGGCGTCGGCAGCAGCTTCTGCCCTCGTCCCCTGGGGCGGTCCGGCTGCGTGACGACCGCCACCAGGTTTTCTCCCCGTTCGATCAGCTTCTGCAGGGTCGGGCAGGCAAAATCGGGTGTCCCCATGAATATGGTTCGCCAGCCGGTCATCGTTTTTCCTCTGCCGCCTTGCGGGCCTTGCGCTGGAACAGCTCGCGCTTGAGCATCGAGAGATGGTCGACAAACAGGATCCCCTCGAGATGGTCAATCTCATGCTGAAACGCGATGGCTAGCAGATCTTCAGCTTTCCAGGTACATTCGACCCCCTCAAGGTTGAGCGCCTTGACGATTACACGGGCGTGTCGTTTCACGTTGGCGGCATAGTCGGGCACCGATAGGCACCCTTCCTCTTCGTAGGAGTCTCCTTCTCCAAACACAATTACCGGATTAATGGCAATAATAAGGTCGGGCGGATCGTTCTTCCCGGAAATGTCAATAATGATGACCCGTTGATGGACGCCGATCTGAGGAGCCGCCAGACCGACCCCCGGAGCAGCATACATGGTCTCGGCCATGTCTTGGGCAAGCTCGCGGACTGAATCCGTAATTATTGTTATCGCAGCGGATTTTTTCTTCAGCTCGGGGTTCGGATAGGTGAGAATAGTGCGAATCATTGCGTAGCGTACCCTTTAATTGAAGTCTCCAATTTACCATCAAGTCGATCAGTAATTGGAATTAGACTAAGCGAGCCATGATACTATTTCAAGGCGATAAAATCAACACTTCCGGTTCTCGGCTCGCTGTGCCCTCATAATTGCACATGCATCCGGATGTCTCCGGTAGCGGCAGAGTGAATGCGGGCCTATTTATGCAACATTATCAAGTACTTAATCAGAATTAGCCTAAATAATTGAAATATTGCAGGAGGGTGTGTATAATCCCGCCGCACTACCGACAGAAATCGCCCCTGACAAACAGGATAAGTGCGTTAACGAAGTTATTTTCTGCAAAAAACGCAGATAATATCTTCTAACTTACTAGCCCCGATAAATCGGGATAAGTGCGTTAACGAAGATAATTCCTGCAAGAAAACGCAGAAATTATCTTCTAACTTACTAAAGGGAACACCGGTCATGAAGATCCTGCAAACATATCTGTTACTGCTGAGCGCCGCACTCCTTTTGACCGGATTCAGCTGGGGATTCGGCTCTGATCCCTGCAAAGAGGCGCTTGAAACCGCGTCCACGCTTGACACTTTCCGCGTTGAGGTTCAGGTGCGTGAGGCAGAGGCAAAAATTATCGCCCAATGCCCGGATGGCGCTGCCGCCCATTTTGTCAAAGCGCTTCAGCAGGAGCGGGTCGGCAACGTTGATGGCGCCATAGAAGAGTATCGTCGCGTGCTGCAGCAAGCCCCTTCTTTCGCTCGAGCGAATGGCAATCTGGGGCTGCTTTATGTCCGGAAAGGGATGAATGACGAGGCATCTGTTGAACTGACGCGCGGGCTCTCTTCGATCCCCAACCCCCTGTACAATAAGGCGATGGCGCGGATTTTCGCCGAACAGAAAATCTATCCTCTGGCCGCCTATCATTATAACGAGGCGGGACGTGAGTTGACCGGCGATGCGTCCATATTTCTCGGTCTGGCCGAAATCTACACGGCATTAAACCAGAGTGATAAAGCGCTGGGGGAGTATCGAAAGGCTCTGGCCGCAGATCCCGGTGCGGCGAAGGCTCATATCGGCATCGCAACGATCAATCTGCAGCAGGGAGATATCGATAAGGCGCTTGAACAACTGAAACGGGGCGAAGTCGCAGCTCCGCAGAATCGTGATCTCCATCTGATGATGGCCTCAATCTATGAAAAAAAGGGCGATGTCAAACTGGCCGACTACCATTTGCTGCTTGGCGGCAAAAGCAAGCTTACGCAGGCGGTTCAGAAGCCGGCCGGTCAATCGGAAGCGAGCGGAGCCGACAAGGAAACCGAAAATCTCAAGGCCGCTGTCAAGGAGCATCCCGAAGACACGCCTTCATTCGAAAAGCTCGGTCATATCTACCGTGCGGCGGGCAAAGATGCCGAGGCGATCGAAGCCTATCGTGAGGCAGCACATCGCAACAGCACCAACAGTGACGTGTATCTCAATCTGGGAATTCTGTACGAGAAAAAGTCCCAGATCGATGAGGCGGTTGTAGCCTACAAACGGGCCGTCAAGGTCAATCCGGCCAGCGCCGAAGCCCACTTGCGACTGGGTGATATCCGCTTCTCCCGCGGTCTGTTCCAGGAAGCGGTTGAGGAGTATTCGGAGTTTCTCAAACTGCGTCCTGCAAGCCCCGATATTCACCTTAAACTGGCCCGGATATTTGCCAAAAGTAAAGAGGCGGGGCTGGCACTTTCGTCGTATAGGTCGGTGCTTACCTACAGCCCGAATGATGGTGACGCCAATCGTGAAGTCGCCGTCCTGTACGCCCAAAAAGGGGACAACGATAAAGCGATTGCTCATTATAAAAAAGCTCTTGCCATTCATAAGGACGACAGTGAAGCGCGTACCTCACTCATATCAATCTATGTGAAAAACAAGCAGTATGATGAAATCACCGTGCTTCTTAAAGAGGCGGTCGAACTGAGCCCCGATGACCCGGTCAACCACTACAAGCTGGGGTTGATTTATGATTTTAAGAAAGAGTATGAAAACGCGATTGTTACGTACAAAAAAGCGATCGAGCTGAAGCCGGATAATGCCAGGGCGCTCAATGCGCTCGGACGACTGTATATGAAAACGGGACGGCTGAGTGAGGCCAAAGAGACTCTTGAGGCAGCGAAAAAAGCTGATCCGACCATGGAAGAGACTTCCATCCTGCTGAATAACATCCGAGACGAATTCAACCCGGAACCGCGCAAAATAACGAAAGGCAAAAAGAGCAAAGGGAAAAAGAGCAAGAAAAGTTCAAAAAAGACAAAAACCACAGGCGCCGCCAAGGCAGCTCCTGCAGGTGCAAAGTCACCTGCAAAGGTACCTGTAAAGACGCCTGCAAAACAGTAACATATCGATATTGATCGAACTTTCTTTCTGACATCCCGGCATTCCGCGACTGGAAACATCATGACAGCTCCGAGCGGTACAGATTCCTATTTCCCCTACGACATACAGATTTCATCCCACCATTGGCGTTCCCTCGGTCTGGGACCGCTGTCAAGCGGCATTAAAGAGCGAGGCATCCCTCAGATACAATTTTTCCGGCAATTGGCTTTCAAACTGAACAATATTCGTTCGCCCGGTTCCACAGTTGTTCATGCCGCTGAACTGAACTTGTACGCTTCTCTTCAGAAAGCTTTGCGCTACCTTATTGATGGAGTAGCAGGCGCTCAGGAATCCTCTCTCCTGATCAATGCCGCGAAAACGGGGGGATTCGACCCGTCCGGAGAAGGTCTGCGAACGACGGCGCGGCGGTTTGTCGAGTTATTTCCGCCTGCTCAGGTTCTGCAGGAGAACGCTGCGCCCGACCGCTGGCTGGCTGACAGCCTGAACAACTCCCGGCGCACCCATCAGCTGCTGCGGGAAATGCTGCTGCTGCGTCTGGCGGCGGCCAATCCGGCTATCGACAGTTTCCGGGAACTGGTAGATGATCGCGCTCTGGCCGCGTCGTCTCATTACACGAGCATCATTCAGGCCTTTGATCGTTCTCTGAAGGATGGACCGATTCTTGCCGAAAAAGGGTGCACCCTGATAGAGGCCCTTATGGCGGCGATCACCGCCTCCCCCGACTCGCTGGCCGGACAGGTCGCCTTCCTCCGCCAGGAGTGGCATGATGTTCTGCCGCCCGATCTGCTGCTTGAGGTGGAAATCGCTTTTGATATCCTGCAGGAGGAGCAACGGGAACGAGGTGGCGGCGGGGGTGAACCGGGACCGTCTCCTGTCCTGGAGTTCGGGCGCGGCGGACATTCTTCTGCCGATAACTCTGCCCCAACAGGGGCTAGAGCAGTGTTTCACGGTTTCGATTATCCCGCCTATGAGCATTTTTCACCTGATGCCGGCTGGATGGCACATGTCGTCCTGATGGCAAAGATGGTCTACATCTGGCTCGACCAGTTAAGCCGATCTCACGGTATTCCGATAACCCGCCTTGATCAGGTGCCTGATGCAGAGCTTGACCGGCTGGCGGCGTGCGGATTTTCCGGTCTCTGGCTGATCGGGCTGTGGGAGCGTTCTCCCGCGTCGCAGCGGGTTAAACAGATCTGCGGTAATCCTGATGCAATAGCCTCTGCCTATTCGCTCTATGATTATGAAGTAGCCGCCGATCTCGGCGGCTGGGAAGCGCTCGCAAACCTGCGGGAACGTGCCGGCCGCCGCGGTATCCGGCTGGCCAGCGATATGGTGCCGAATCACACCGGCATCTATTCACGCTGGGTAAAACAGCATCCGGACTGGTTCGTTCAGACCGAGTACCCCCCTTTTCCGACCTATCAATTCACCGGAGAAGATCTCTCTTCTGATGCTTCGCTCTGCATTCAGGTCGAGGACGGCTACTGGAACAAGAGCGATGCCGCCGTGGTATTCAAGCATTATGACCGTACCAGTGGCCGTACCCGCTACATCTATCATGGCAATGACGGCACCAGCATCCCCTGGAACGATACCGCCCAGCTCAATTATCTGATCCCCGAACTGCGTGAGGCGGTCATCCGGACCATTCTTCATGTCGCCCGCAATTTCCCGATCATCCGTTTCGATGCTGCCATGACGCTGGCAAAAAAACATTACCAGCGCCTCTGGTTTCCGTTGCGCGGCCTCGGCGGCGGAGTTCCGTCCCGGGCTGAACATGGTATGAGCAAGGATGAATTCAATGCTGTCTTCCCGGTGGAGTTCTGGCGGGAAGTCGTGGACCGCGTTGCGGTCGAGGCGCCCGGCACGCTGCTGCTGGCTGAGGCTTTCTGGATGATGGAGGGGTATTTCGTCAGGACGCTCGGTATGCATCGCGTCTACAACAGCGCCTTCATGAATATGCTCAAGTCCGAAGAGAACGCCAAATATCGCACGACCATCAAAAACGTACTGGAATTCAACCACGAAATTCTCAAACGCTTCGTCAATTTCATGAACAACCCGGATGAAAAGACGGCGGTTGCACAGTTTGGTTCGCAGGGCAAGTACTTCGGCGCCTGCGTACTGTTGGCAACCATGCCCGGTTTGCCGATGTTCGGCCATGGCCAGGTCGAGGGTTTTCACGAAAAATACGGCATGGAGTACAAGCGGGCTTACTGGGATGAACAGGTGGATGAGGGACTGGTGCGGGGGCATGACATGTGGATTTTCCCGCTGCTCCGCCGCCGCTGGCTCTTCTCGGGATCGGAAAATTTTGTTCTGTATGACTTCCACGCCGGTGACAGCGTTAATGAAAATGTGTTTGCGTATTCCAACAGGGCCGGCGAACATCGGGCGCTCGTTTTGTATCATAACAGCCATTCGAAAACGTCCGGCTGGATCAGGGAATCGGTTTCTTTTCTGGCCGCTGGCGAAGGAGAAGGGGGACGCCTCGACAGGACATCGCTTGCCGATGCTCTGATCGCACCTGATGAAGAGGGTTGTTACCTGGCGTTCCGGGATCAGACGGAAGGGATAGAATACCTCCGTTCAGCGCGCGAGCTTCGCAAACAGGGGCTATATGTCGAACTTGGGGAGTATCAGTTCCATGTGTTCATGGATTTCCGCGAGATCCGTGACGATCAGGAGGGTTCATGGAGAGAGCTGTATACCCATCTGAACGGTTCGGGCGTTGCTTCAGTTGAAGAGGAACGAAAGCAGTTGAAGTATGGGGAGTTGAACGCTGCTTTCCGCACCGTCTTTGAGTTGCTCACAGAAGACAGCCAGACGGGAGAAGCCGTTGCAACGGATGCAGTTCTGCAGCAGGCAGTTGACCTGTTTCTGAAGGCAGCTGCTATGGATGAACTGATTGTACAACCGGGGGATGGGTCGCGTGCTGCCGCCGGTAAAGCAAAGCGGAAGAGTACCCGGAAGAAAAGCGGGGCAATCGGGCAGTATGCCCGATTTACCGAGCTTACCGGCCACAGGACAACGGCGAGCGATGCCCGTTCATTCCAGCTCCGGCTGACTGCCGGATTCTCGGATCAAGCGGCTGAATCCCTGCTGCTGGCCTGGCTGATACTGCGCGAAACCACGCTGGATCCGGTCAGTAGTGGACTTGATTACTCCCTGCGGAAGTTTTTGCAGCGGGATGGTGACCCTGACTTTGGCAGCCGCGCTATCGAGCTGCTCTCCGCGCTGCTCGAGTGGTGGCGGTCGGACGATCGGGATGTTACCGCACGAAATCTGAAACAGATGCAGGGGCTGTTTGAACTTGAAGCGTGCCGGGCATTTTTACAGCATCATGTCAGCGACGGCGTTGCGTGGTTTAACAAGGAACGCTTTGAGGAGTTGCATGAGTGGTTGACACTGCTGCTTCTGCTAGAGGCGTTTACTGCTCCCGCCTCTGCCAGGGTTGTTTCCACGAAGCTGGGTGAAGCGGAGCGGGCGATTACCCGGGGAGTGACGCTGGCTCAGGATGTCGGTTATCGCAGCAGGCTCTTTGTGGAGCTGCCGGAGAAGGCTG
>JANNLB010000124.1:0-33997 GCA_031396605.1 Geobacter sp.
GATCGAGGTTAAAGGCGAATTTCTCATCAACAGCCTGAATACCCCCGACAAGGCCTTGGCATCTCACAAGCTCTACCGCAAGCCGTTGATGGTCATGCACGAGGATTCGGGACGCTGGATGACGCTCCGCTATAACGAGAAGACCGACAAGCTGGAGCCGGATGCGGTGTTCCGGGTGGATGCGCTGGCGGAATATTGAGGAACCCCGACAGGGACATTGTTTACCAAATAAACGATAAACGTCACTGTTTCACCCTGTAAACACTGCGATTCAGATTCAGACTTGAACCAAGCTCGCAAGCATGTTATTGCTCATAGCATTATGACTCTACTTCGTCCCAACATCGCCGCCATGGAAGGCTATGTCCCCGGCTACCAGCCGGATGATGTCGCATCATGGATCAAACTCAATACCAACGAAAACCCCTATCCCCCTTCGCCAAAAGTAGTTGAAGCTATTCTGGCGGAGATCGGGAGTGACGGAGCGTCGCTACGGACCTACCCGAGCGCATCCAGCCTGAAGCTGCGGGAGGCGGCCGGTGAACTGTACGGATTTGATCCATCCTGGATCATCATGGCCAACGGCTCGGACGAAGTACTCAACAACCTGATCAGGGCCTGTGCCGGACAGGGACAGGAGGTCGGTTATGTCCACCCATCCTACTCCTACTACTCCACGCTGACGGAAATTCAGGGAGCTGTCGTCTGCACCTACGGCTTGACCGATTCGTTCACCATTGAAGCGTTTCCCGAGTACTACCATGGCAGGATATTCTTCCTGACCACCCCCAACTCGCCGCTTGGCTTCGCCTTTCCGCCCGCATATATCGAGGAACTTGCCCGGAATTGCGGCGGCCTGCTGGTCATTGACGAGGCGTATGCCGACTTTGCCGATTGGAACACTCTCGAATTGGTGAAAAAATATGAGAACGTCGTCGTCACCCGCACCCTGTCAAAAAGTTACGCACTGGCAGGCATGCGCCTCGGGCTGGCAATTGCCCGCCCCGAGATCATCGCCGCACTGGACAAGATCCGAGACCACTACAACCTTGATCGACTTGCCCAGGCGGCGTGTGTTGCCGCACTGCAGGATCAGACCTACTTCCGGGAATCGTGCCGCAAGATCATCGAAACCCGCGAATGGTTCACTCGGGAGTTGACGGCAATCGGCTACGACGTGATACCATCGCAGGCAAATTTCGTTTTTGCTTCACCGCCGGACAAAAACGGCAAACGGGTTTATGACGGCCTGTATGACCGCAAAATTCTTGTTCGGCTGCTCTCTGATCCGCTGCTGGCTCACGGCCTGCGGATTTCGATCGGGACGAGAGAAGAGATGGCAGCAACGCTGGCCGCAATTATAGAAATCGGATAATGAAACCCCGGAGGAGAATATGAGCCGCACAGCAACGATCGAACGGATCACGAAAGAGACCAGAATAAAGCTGTCGCTGACAGTTGATGGGACCGGGAGTGCCAACATCTGCACTTCGGTACCATTTCTCGACCACATGCTTAATCTATTTGCCCGCCATGGTCTTTTTGATCTGGACGTTGAAGCGTGCGGCGACATCGATATCGATTTTCATCATACCGTTGAAGATATCGGAATTGTACTGGGTGAGGCATTCAAGCAGGCGCTGGGGGAGAAAAAAGGGATTCGCCGCTATGGTCAAAGCGCCGTACCGATGGATGAAACCTTGGCCAGTGTTGCCGTTGACATCTCCGGGAGACCGTATCTGGTGTATCATGTCAGCCTGCCGAAAGTGAAGATCGGTGAGTTCGATGTAGAACTGGCCCGGGAGTTCTTCCAGGCTTTTGTCAACCACTGCGGTCTGAACCTGCATATCAATGTAATGTACGGCGAAAACGTTCACCACATCATTGAGGCATGCTTCAAGGCTTTTGCCCGTGCGATGGACAAAGCCAGCAGGCTCGATCCCCGTGTGAATGGTGTCATGTCTACAAAAGGAGTTTTGTGATTTTTCACCCGTTTCCCATATAAAAAAGGGGCGGACCGGTTACGGCGCCGCCCCTTTTCAGTTTGATCGAACTGAAAATCTACTTGATTGCCTTTAACATATCTTTAGCCTTTTTGGCCTCCTCACTTTTTGGAAAACCCTCTATCAGTTTTTTCAATACAAATTTGGCACTCTTGGAGTCCTTGATTTCGTTGAAGGCCATAGCCTGCTTTAACATGGCGGCTACCACTTTCTCCTTGCCGGGATAGTTTTTGATGACATCCTGATAAGACAGAATCGCCGATTCATAGTTTTTTTCACTGAAGTGGGTTTCACCTATCCAGTAGTGAGCATTAGCGGCAAGGTCATGTTTGGGGTTCTGCTCAAGAAACCTGGTAAACTGCTCCCGCGCAGCAGCAACATCACCCGCTTTGAGCGAGTCAAGCCCTTTCAAATAGAGTGAATCGGGGGAGGTGACCTCTTCTTTTTTTGCCTTGAGCATTTCTGCCATTTTTTTCGAGAGAGAATCAATGGTTGTCTGCTGTTTCAGAATCTGTTCCTCCAGAGCAATTATGCGTTTGTCAGCATCCTCGCGGTACCTGGCCAGATCTTCCGAAGGTTTTTTTACGGCGAGGGTGGTATCGTCAAGTTTACCGTTAAGCGCCTGCATTTCATTCTTGGTACTGTCAATTGTGGCCTGAATGTCAGCAGACATCCTCCGGACGGCGGACACATCAGCCTTAAAGCCTTTTTCTATTGCACCGACACTGACCTTTGATTCTTCGCGGGCAGTGGCAAGATCTCTGTCAATGGAAAATAGACGGGTTTTGACGGAGTCTATATCATTTCGAACATTATCAAGCGAACTCTGTGAGGCACATCCAGCCAGAAATACTACAAGCAGCAGCGTCATGATATTCATAAAATTCATACAATTTCTCCCCTGATAATAAATCATGGCGCACATATATCACGTGTGAATTCAGTTGACAAGCATCTGCAACTTCAGTTTCAAACGGCATCGACTAAATAACCGGATGGGGAAGTGAGAGGATTTACACTTGACAAAAACACGGCATTCCATTAATTATTTACGGCTTTTGGGTCATACAGCAAGAATGCCACTGATTGGCTATTCATATTAACCAGGAGGAAATAAAAAAATGGAACAGTATGCAGTAGTTTTTGCCCTGGTCTGTGCTGCCGCAGCCGTTGTTTACGGCCTGGTCACGGCAAGCTGGATTCTGGGTCTGCCTCAGGGCAATGACCGGATGAAGCAGATCGCAGCAGCGATTCAGGAGGGGGCCGGCGCCTACATGAAACGCCAGTACACGATCATCGCCATGGTTGGAGTGATCATGTTCGTTGCTCTCTTTGCAACGCTTGGTGCCAAGACTGCGGTCGGCTTTGCCGTTGGCGCACTTTTTTCCGGCCTGACCGGTTTCATCGGAATGTTCGTTTCGGTTCGTGCCAACGTGCGCACGACTGAAGCAGCCAAGTCCGGTATTCATGCAGCTCTCAACGTTGCCTTCAAGGGCGGCGCCATCACCGGCATGCTGGTGGTCGGACTCGGCCTGCTGGGTGTTGCCGGCTACTACATGATCCTGACCATGCTGATGCCGGGCGAACCGGTCAAAGACATAGTCACACAGTTGGTCGGCCTCGGCTTCGGTGGTTCGCTGATCTCCATCTTCGCCCGTCTTGGCGGCGGCATCTTTACCAAGGGAGCCGACGTTGGCGCCGACCTGGTCGGCAAGGTTGAAGTAGGCATTCCAGAGGATGACCCCCGCAACCCTGCCGTTATCGCCGACAATGTCGGTGACAACGTCGGTGACTGCGCCGGTATGGCGGCCGACCTGTTTGAAACTTACGCCGTAACCCTGATCGCCGCCATGCTGCTTGGCGCCATCACCTTTACCGGCAATGCCAGCACCGTAAGCTACCCGCTTATCCTGGGCGGAATCTCGATCATCACCTCCATCATCGGCACCTATTTCGTTAAACTCGGCTCAAGCGGCAAAATCATGTCGGCTCTTTACAAAGGGCTGATCGCCTCAGCCGTGCTTGCCTGCGTCGCCTTCTATTTCGTCACGGTTCAGATGTTCCCGGCCGGGCTCACCAACTCCGCCGGCGTGAACTTCAGCGCCATGAATATTTTTATTTCCGCCATCGTCGGCCTGGTCGTTACCGGGGCCATCTTCTGGATTACCGAGTACTACACTGCAACCGAGTACGGCCCGGTTCAGCATATTGCCCAGGCATCCACAACCGGCCACGGCACCAACGTCATCGCCGGTCTCGGCGTCTCCATGAAATCAACGGCAGCGCCGGTCATCGTCATCGCCGCCGGTATCATCGTCTCCTTTCAATGCGCCGGAGTCTACGGCATCGCCATCGCCGCGGTCTCCATGCTGTCACTGACCGGTATTGTTGTCGCCATGGATGCGTATGGCCCGATCACGGACAATGCCGGCGGCATCGCCGAGATGGCTGATCTTGACGACTCGGTTCGCGCCGTAACCGACCCGCTGGACGCCGTCGGCAACACCACCAAAGCCGTTACCAAAGGGTATGCTATCGGTTCCGCCGGACTGGCCGCCGTTATTCTCTTCACCTCATACGTTGACGAATTGAATCACGCACTGCACCTTGCCGGCAAAGAGATCATCAAATTTGATCTCTCCGACCCGTACATCATCGTCGGCCTCTTCATCGGCGGCATGCTCCCTTACTACTTCGCCGCACAGTGCATGGAGGCGGTCGGCAAGGCGGGTGGTGCTGTTGTTGTAGAAGTACGACGCCAGTTCCGCGAGATCAAGGGTATCATGGAAGGCACCGGCAAACCGGATTATGCCGCCTGCGTTGACATCGTAACCAAGACCGCTCTGAAAGAGATGGTTATTCCCGGCCTGATCCCGATTCTGGCTCCGGTTATCGTCGGTTTTACCCTCGGCCCCAAGGCGCTGGGCGGCGTGATCGTCGGCACTATCGTCACCGGTATCTTCGTTGCCATCTCCATGACCACCGGCGGCGGCGCCTGGGATAACGCCAAGAAGTACATTGAAGACGGCCACCACGGCGGCAAAGGTGGCGAAGCCCACAAGGCTGCCGTTACCGGCGACACAGTCGGCGACCCCTACAAGGATACCGCCGGCCCGGCCATCAACCCGATGATCAAGATCATCAACATCGTGTCGCTTCTGATCGTGCCGCTTCTGGCCAAATGGATGATGTAGTTCGGGATACATTATCGCTTCAGCATGGCGGTACGGGGATTTACCCTGTACCGCCTTTTTCTTTGCTTTCGGCATTAAAAGGGATATAATCCGCCCGTTTTACATCTAAACCGGCACCGACCACCTGAAAGGTTATCAACTAATATGAGTACACCCATAAGCAAGAAAATGCTGATCAATGTCATACACCCCGAGGAAACTCGTGTGGCCATCGTTCATGACGGCCGCCTGATGGAGTTGAACATTGAAATCAGTGGTAAAGAGCAGATCAAAGGAAACATTTACAAGGGTATCGTCCTTCGAGTCGAACCGGGCCTTCAAGCCGCTTTCGTCGACATCGGCCGCGCCAAACCCGGATTTCTCCAGATAGGCGAACTGCATCCCGATTATTTTGAGTGGCGTGATGATGTTCCGGAGGATAAGCGAAAACGTTTCCCACGTATTCAGGAGGTACTCCACCGCGGACAGGAACTGCTGGTACAGGTTGAAAAAGATGAACGCGACAACAAGGGTTCTGCCCTGACAACCTATATATCCCTCCCTGGCCGTTATATGGTGATGATGCCGGGCAGTGATTCCAGCGGCATCTCCCGCAAGGTTGAGCAGGAAGGCGCCCGAAAAAAACTGAAAGAGATTGTGGCCGGAATGGATATACCGGAGGGTACCGGTTACATCATGCGCACCGAGGCTGTCGGCCGCACTCCTGAAGAGCTGAAGAAGGATTTCACGAATCTGACGGAACTCTACGAATCGATCAAGCAGAGAGCTTCTGAAATCAATGAGGCCGGCGAGATTTATCGCGACAGCGGTCTGATCATCCGCACCATACGGGACTACTTTTCGGACGACATCGATGAGGTACTGGTTGACAGCAAGGAAGCCTACCGTGAAGCCAAGGAGTTTTTCCGGGACACCATGCCGGCCTGTGAAAAGAGGGTCAAGCTTCACAAGGAAAAACGGCCGATCTTTTCCCGCTTTCAACTTGAAGAACAGATCGACCAGATCTATGAAAAAAGGGTGCCTCTTCCTTCCGGAGGGTCGCTGATCATCGAGCCGACCGAGGCGCTGGTCTCGATCGATGTCAATTCAGGAAAATCGAGTGGGGAACGGGGTATTGAGGATACCGCCTTCAAGGCCAACATGGAGGCTGCCGAAGAGGTAGCCCGGCAACTGAGGCTGCGCGACCTGGGTGGACTGATAGTTATCGACTTCATCGACATGCGCGAAAACAAGCATAACAGCGAGGTTGAAAAAACGCTGAAAAATGCGCTCAAAATGGATAAGGCCAGGGTCAACGTCGGTCGTATTTCGCAATTCGGCATCATGGAGATGTCCCGCCAGCGTATTGCCAAGACTCTGAATGATGCCATCCACCTCGAATGTCCGCACTGCGAGGGGCGCGGAAAAGTCAAATCCGTTGAAGCTATGGCGGTATCTTTCCTGCGAAAGGTTCACGCTGCTGCCGCCAAGGGTACCGTCGCCGAAGTACGCGGCGGGCTGCCGCTGGAAGTCGCTTATTACCTGCTCAATCGCAAGAAGCGGGAACTGGCACAAATTGAAAACGATTATGAGATCGAAGTGACCGTCAAGGGTAAAACATCTTTCCTGCTCAATCAGTTAGAGCTCGACACAATAAAACGCGAAAAACCGCACCTTGAGGATGTCCTCAAAAGTGAAGCGGAGGCGGAAGAAGCCCACAAGCCTGCCATTCAAAGCGCATCCATCCCTCAGCCCGCTGCAGATGAGGATCTGAAGCCCGATGCAGCCGCTCCAGCCGAGGGGAGCAAAAAACGGAAACGTCGCAAAAAGAAGAAGAAAACCACCGGTGACGTTCTTCAGGATGCGTCTGCTCTTGACCAGACTGAAGCGGTGATGGATCACGGCGGCGACTCCCGGATGGATGAAACAGCTGAATCGACTGACGACGCCTCGGAAGCAGGCGACGACACTTCAGATCAATCTATGAAACCCAAGAAACGAAAGCGTCGGCGCAGTCGCAGTAAAACTCATAAAGGTCAGGAGCACTCTCATGAGGAGACCACTGCCGTGACTGCCCCCGAACCAGTTGCAACGGAGGTCTCCATTGTTTTTGTCACGACGCCTGATGCTGCAGCTGAACCCGGACCGAAACGAGTTCGCGCACCACGCAAGAAAAAGACCGAAGCAGCTGTCGAAGTGCCCGTAACGTCTGGACATGCCGTTGTAGCAGCCACAGTTCCAGTGCCGCATCCGGCACCAAAAAAACCGCAGCGGACGGCGGTTAAAAAGAGCGCTGGAAATACACCGCTCACAGCCGAACCACCCCCGGTTGAAGCAGTTGAAAAATCCAAACCGGCTAAACGGGCAACAGTACCGAAGCGGGCCAAAAAGAACCCGGACAACCCGTAATCCGGTACCGGTTCGTACTCTGGAAATAGCCCTTTTTTCTTGACCTGAGCGGTGGTTGACTATATTTTACATGATTGATTCATAGACATTATTATTGACGTGAAAGGTTGAATCGTTACAATGGAAGAACTCAGTGAACTCCTGCTTCAAAGGCGCCGCAAGGTCGATGCGCTGTGGGAAGCGGGTATAAACCCCTACCCTAATGACTTCAAACCGCACCACACTTCTGCTGATATAACCGCCGCGTATGGCGCCATGGAAACCCTCGACGCCGCTGATGTCAGCATAAGTGTAGCAGGGCGCATTCTGGCACGCAGGTCTTTTGGCAAAGCCGCTTTTATCCAGCTTCAGGACAGAAAAGGACGCATTCAGCTCTATATCAAAAAAGATGAGATTGGTGAGGAAGCGTTTGCCGTTTTTGAATTGTTCGATATCGGCGATATTGTCGGCGCGGAAGGTTATCCGTTTCGCACCAAAACCGGTGAACTTTCCCTGCATGCCCGCTCTATACGGCTGCTCGTAAAATCGCTCCTGCCTCTGCCGGAAAAATTCCACGGGCTGACCGATGTGGAGACCCGTTACCGCCAGCGCTATGTTGACCTGATTGTAAACCCTGAATCACGTGAAATATTCTTCAAACGCTCCCGTATCGTCAACCTGATCCGCAGCTTCATGACCAGCCGTGATTTTCTCGAAGTTGAGACTCCCATGATGCACCAGATTCCGGGCGGGGCGACGGCGCGTCCGTTTATCACCCATCATAACACTCTGGACATGGAACTGTACCTCCGTGTGGCCCCGGAACTGTATTTGAAGCGTCTGGTTGTCGGTGGGCTGGAGCGGGTATTCGAGATCAATCGCAATTTTCGCAACGAAGGTATTTCCGTCCGCCACAACCCGGAATTTACCATGATGGAATTCTATCAGGCCTATGCGACCTATGAAGATCTGATGGATTTCACCGAGGAACTGTTCTGCCACATCGCCCAGGAAGTCCTCGGCACACTTGACTTTACCAATCAGGGGCTTGCCATCAGCTTTCAGCGCCCCTGGAAGCGGCTGACGGTCCGTGAGGCGATACTGGAGTATGGCGACGTAGATGCTCGACAGCTCGACGATCGAGACCTGGCTCTGTCATACGCCCGAAGTATCGGCCTGGCACTTCCTGAGGGTATCAGCTATGGCAAACTTCTGATGGAGATCTTCGAAGAGGTGGCGGAACACAAACTGATCCAGCCAACCTTCATCACCGCCTATCCCACCGAGGTTTCACCGTTATCGCGCAAGAATGACCATAATCCTGAAATCGTTGATCGCTTTGAACTGATCATCGGCGGGCGGGAAATAGCCAATGCTTTCTCCGAATTGAATGATCCGGTCGACCAGAAAGAGCGTTTTCTGGCTCAGGTTGCCGAAAAAGACAAGGGAGACGAAGAAGCTCACTATATGGATGAGGATTATGTCCGCGCTCTGGAGTATGGCATGCCTCCTACGGCAGGTGAGGGGATCGGCATCGATCGTCTGGTAATGCTGCTGACTGACTCACCATCGATCCGGGATGTCATTCTGTTTCCGCAGCTTCGAAAGGAAGTCAAATAGCCGATGCCATTTGAACTCTTTATCGGCTTGCGTTATCTGAAAGCCAAACGCAAATCAACATTCATTTCAATCATCACCTTTATCTCAACCGCCGGAGTTGCGCTCGGTGTCATGGCGCTGATTATTGTACTGGCGGTCATGACCGGCTTTGAAAATGACCTGAAGGAAAAAATTCTGGGCACGAACGCCCATATTGTCGTCATCCGGAGCGGCGCACCGATGGAAGAATACCGATCGGTGATGGAAAAGCTGAAGGGCTTCAAGGGCGTTCAGGCTGCAACACCGTTCATTTACAATCAGGTCATGCTCTCTTCCGGCAAGAATGTATCCGGCGTAGTTCTGCGCGGCATAGATATCGTTACAGACCGCCAGGTTACCCGCCTCAGCAAATCGGTCATCGAGGGGAATATCGATGGACTTGTTCCTGAAATGGGACAGGGAGCTGACACGACCCCCGGCCTGATGGTTGGAAAAGAGCTGGCCAAACATCTCAATCTCTTCCTGGGGGATAAGGTCAACGTTATCTCTCCGATGGGAAATATTACTCCGCTCGGCATGATGCCGCGCATGAAGCCGTTCAAGGTTACCGGGATATTTAACACCGGAATGTTCGAATATGACTCGACTCTGGCATACGTCAGCCTTGATCAGGCACAGCGTTTTTTCGATCTCGGCGATACCGTCACCGGCATACAGTTGAAGGTTGAGGATGTGTATCACACCGATGAGTTGGCCCGCAGCATCAACCGTGAGATGGGTATCAGCTTCTATGCGCGCGACTGGATGCAAATGAACAAGAACATCCTGTTTGCATTGAAAACGGAAAAAATCGTCATGTTCATCATCTTGACGCTGATTGTTCTGGTCGCTGCCTTTGGGATCGCCTCAACACTCTTTATGGTGGTCATGGAAAAAACGCGGGATATCGCCATACTTAAGTCAATGGGGGCTACCGCAGCCAGCATCATGAAGATTTTCGTGCTTGAAGGGCTGATTATCGGAGTCATCGGCACTCTCCTTGGCGTTGTTTCCGGCCTGTTGATTGCGCTCAATCTGGAACCGATTATTACCGTTATCCAGAAAATCACCGGTCAGAACTTCTTCAGCAAGGACATTTACTATCTCGACCACTTCCCTTCACTGGTAGTGCCGTCGGACGTTATTCTTATTTCTGTTACTGCTGTGCTGATATCTTTTCTGGCAACGCTCTACCCGGCCTGGCAGGCATCACGGATGCTGCCGGCTGAGGCGCTACGCTATGAGTAACCTTCTTGAGGTGAGGGGTCTCAGCAAATCATACATCACCGGCGCGAACACCCTTGAAGTGCTGAGTGGAATTGATCTTGACCTGATGACCGGTACTACTACAGCTCTTGTCGGTGCCTCCGGTGCCGGGAAAAGTACGCTGATGCATCTTCTGGGGGCACTTGATCGCCCGACTTCAGGGACGGTCTGTTTTCGCGGGGAAAATATTTTTAAAAAGAATGAGCGGCATCTGGCAGCATTCAGGAATCGGAGCATCGGCTTTGTATTTCAGTTTCACCACCTGCTGCCGGAATTCACGGCGCTCGAAAACGTCATGATGCCGGCTCTGATCGGCGGGGTACCGCGCAGCAAGGCTGTTCCCATGGCGCAATCACTATTGCAGGATGTCGGCCTCGGTCAGCGTCTGACGCACCGACCGGGTGAATTATCCGGCGGGGAGCAGCAGCGGGTCGCCATAGCCAGGGCACTTGTTCTTGAGCCCGAACTGCTGCTTGCGGATGAACCGACCGGCAACCTTGACGTGAAAACCAGTGACGGTATTCATGTCATGCTGACAGAACTGCAGATCAAGAGGGGGTTGACCCTGGTCATCGTTACCCATAACGAACGACTGGCGGCGGCGATGGGAACTACCATTCACCTGGTAGATGGAAGGCTGGACAAAACTACATGATATTCGGGGGAAGCGTGCCCAGTTTCAAAAGAATCGTATCATCTCTGCTGTCTGCGTTATTTTGCTGCACGACACTCGCTTTTGCTGAAGGTGAAAAACTGGTAGAAATCAGGGTCGATGGGAATCACCGCATCGAGACTGCGGCAATTCTGAACGTAATCAAGATGCACGCCGGTGATACGCTCTACAACGACAAGACTGACGCCGATATTCGAGCAATCTACAAGCTGGGTCATTTCCAGGATGTCCAGGCCTTGAAAGAGGAGTCGGACAAAGGGTTCGTGCTGGTCTACTCTGTTCAGGAAAAGGCAATTGTTCGCGAGATCACGTTTGAGGGAAACAAGGAAATCACTACGGAGAAACTGAAGGAAGCGCTTGAGTTCCGACAGAATGCCGTTTTTTCCTCAAAAGATCTGGCCAAGAGCGCTGCCAAGATCAAAAAAATGTATGGTGATGAAGGATATTATCTGGCAGAAGTGCAAACTCAGATAAAAAAAAATGCGCTCAGTGATCTGACGGTCGTACTTAAGATCGTTGAAGGGAAAAAAGTCCTTATAAAAACGATTCGCTTTGACGGCAACAAAGCTTTCAATGAACGCAAACTGCAAGGCATAATGGAAACCAAGGAGAAATGGTTTCTGTCATGGCTGACCGGAGCCGGCGCCTACAAGGAAGAAGTGCTGAAAAATGATGCCCTGCTGCTCTCTGACCATTATCTCAACAATGGCTATATCAACATCAAGGTCGGCGAACCGGTAGTTGCACTGAATGAGGATAAAACCGCTCTGGCCGTATCCATCGGCATTACCGAGGGAGAGCAGTACCGGATCGGCGCGATCGGTTTCAAAGGAGAACTGCTCGATCCGGCGGCGGATCTTCGAAAAAAACTGAAAAGTGAACCGGACGAGATTTTCAATCGTTCTCTGCTGCGTACTGACATCGGCGTGTTAACCGATGTGTACGGTGACAAGGGGTATGCCTTCGCAACGATCAATCCCCAGACCCGCCTGGACAATGAGAAAAAGATTGTCGACATGACTTTCGACATCGAGAAAGGTGAACTGGTTTCAATCGAACGGATCTCTATTGCCGGCAACCCCAAAACCCGTGACAAGGTTATTCGCCGGGAAATGCGTGTTACCGAAAGCGGGCTTTACAGCGCTACCGGCTTGAAGCGAAGTAAGCAGAACCTGATGAACCTCGGATTCTTCGAGGAGGCAAACATTGCGACCGCCAAAGGAAGCGCGAGCAATAAACTAAATGTGAATGTCGACGTCAAAGAGAAACCAACCGGTACTTTCAGCATCGGCGGCGGTTACAGTTCTCTGGATGGCTTTATCGGTCAGGGTTCAATCCAGCAGGCAAACTTTCTCGGTTTGGGGCTGAAAGCCAATCTTTCAGCTTCCCTCGGTGGAAAGTCGCAAACATACGCGCTGGGACTGACCGACCCCTATTTCATGGATACAAAATGGACGCTGGGTGGTGACATTTACCGTTCAGAGCGCGATTATACCGACTATACCCGCCGACTCCTCGGTGGCGACATAAAAGGCGGGTATCCGATCAACGATTCTCTCGGCACGTTTATGATGTACAAGTACGAAATCAAGGATATTTTTAAACCGAGCCTCGCCTATCAAGAACTTAACACTTCCACCCCTGAAACTTATCCGCTCGGCACTACAACCACCAGTTCCATCTACAGCAGCATCACCCACAACAACACCGATTACCGGATGGATCCGTCGACCGGCATGATCAATTCGTTTTCGATTGAGTACGCAGGCCTGGGGGGTGACAATAAATTTGCCCGTTTCATCACCGACCACACCTACTTTTACCCGCTCTACAAGAGATTAGTCGCCTCAACTAAATTAACATTGGGATACATGAGAGAGGTCGGACAGCCACTCCCGATCGATGAAAAGTTTTATCTCGGGGGGATTTATTCTCTGCGCGGGTACCGGTCGAGGAGTGTTTCGCCGACTACGCCGGCGAATCCGGTACTTGGTGACTCGATCATCTACCTCGGCGGCAACAAGGAAATAATCGGTAACATCGAATTGACGCTGCCGCTGCTCGCCGAAGTCGGCCTCAAAGGGGTCGTGTTTTTTGACTACGGCAATTCTTTTAACGACAAATCAACCGTATTTGATACCATGCTGATGAGCTATGGCTGGGGGATTCGCTGGGCTTCCCCCATCGGTCCTCTGCGACTTGAGTATGGCATCCCGATTAATCCACGTAATGTCATTGACAGTAAAAACGGTCGTCTCGAATTTTCCATCGGCAGCATGTTTTAGTACCTTGTAACTCTTTTTTTTCGCGGCTAACCCCTCTAAATCTCCCCTTATCTAAGGGGAGACTTCAAGGCTTCCCCCCTTAGATAAGGGGGGGCTGAGGGGGGTTAGATTTAGATGTTACACGGTACCAGCACCATCTAGTTTTTAGGGCCTTACCGCCCACAACCATTAAAGGAGAAGCATTCATGAAACGGGTAATTCTGGCAGGTATCGTAGCGGCGTGCATCGCATCAACTTCTGTTTTTGCAGCTGACCTGAAATTCGGCTATATCGACATGCAGCGCGCGCTGAACGGTTCCGAGGCGGGGAAAGAGGCAAAAGAGCAGCTGGCTGCCAAAGTCAAAAAGTACCAGGACGAGATCAATGTAAAACAGGAAGATCTCAAAAAACTGAAAGACGAGTTGGAAAAACAGGGGATGCTGCTCTCCGATTCCGCACGTGCCTCCAAAGAGAAGGATTATCAGAACAGACTGAAGGATTTTCAACGTTTCACCAAGGATGCCCAGGACGAACTGCAGGGTAAGGATGAAGAACTGACCCGCAGAATTCTGGAAGGGATGGAGAAAGTCATTCAGGAGTTCGGACGTCAGAAAGGGTACACCTTCATTTTTGTCAAAAATGAGAGTATGCTGTTCGTCGACGAAAAAGCTGATCTGACCGAAGAGGTGTTGAAACTGTTCAATTCGAACAGGAAGAAGTAACGTATGGCGCTGTCACGAACGGTTACAGAGATTGCTGAGTATCTTGGAGGTGTTGTGCAGGGGGACGGGGACGTTGTCATATCCGCCCTGGGAACCCTCGAAACCGCCGGTCCTGATGCCCTGACGTTTCTCGCAAACCCCCGGTATGCAGCAAAGGTTGCAGAGACGTCCGCCGGCGCGGTTCTTATGGTACCGGGAGGCGAGCGATATGGGCGTACCGCCATTGAAGTGTCCAACCCGTATCTCTGTTTTGCTAAACTGCTGACGCTGTTCTACACAACGCCCCACGTACCGGAGGGTGTACTCCCGGCAGCAATCGTCAGCGAGACGGCCACAATTGGCGAGGAGGTCAGCATTTATCCGGGTGCCTGCATCGGCAGAAATGTCGTCATCGGGGATCGCACGATTATTTATCCTGGCGTGGTACTCTACGACAACGTTATCATCGGCGCAGACTGTATCATCCACGCCAACGCAGTTGTTCGCGAACACTGCCGGATCGGCAGTCGCTGCATCATTCAGCCGGGAGCAGTAATCGGTTCCGACGGTTTCGGGTATGCACCAGATGGGAGCAGCTACTACCCTATCCCGCAGATCGGCATTGTCGTACTGGAGGATGATGTGGAAATTGGGGCCAATTCCTGTATTGACCGGGCAGCTATCGATGTGACGCGCATCAGTCGCGGGACAAAGCTCGATAACCTGGTGCAGATCGCCCACAACTGCCAGATTGGTGAAGACTGCATGATCGTGTCTCAAGTGGGAATATCAGGCAGCGCGAAGATCGGAAACCACGTGACGCTGGCCGGACAGGTCGGTGTCGCCGGTCATCTCACAATCGGTGATAATGTCCTTGTTGGCGCCCAGTCCGGCGTACCAAACTCGCTGGCGGCAAACGCCGCTTATAGCGGTTCGCCAACCATGCCGCACAAGGAGTGGCTGAAATCTGCCATGGTTGTGCCCCGATTACCTGAATTGAAAAAAACTGTTTCTGCCCTTGAGAAGCGAGTAGCAGAACTCGAAGCATCTTTGAAATCAACCCGCCAGGAGAGTTAATATGCAATTGGATATCAACGAAATCATGAAAATACTCCCCCACCGCTATCCATTTCTGATGGTTGACCGGATTATTGAGGTTGAGCATGGGACACGCTGCGTGGGCATAAAAAATGTTACTATAAACGAACCGTTTTTCCCGGGGCATTTCCCTGGTCATCCGGTCATGCCAGGTGTACTGATCATCGAATCAATGGCCCAGGTGGCCGGCATCATGGCGTATCTTGCTTCAGATGAAACTACCCGCGCCAAGGTAACCTACTTTATGGCAATCGACAATGCCCGCTTCCGTAAACCGGTGTCTCCCGGCGATCAGTTGCGCATTGAAATCACAACCACCATGAATCGAAGAGGAATCTGGGGGGTAGCCGGCAAGGCATTTGTTGGTGATACTCTGGTAACCGAGGCCGATCTTAAAGCAACTTTTGCGGACTCACCTAAGCCCTGATAAAACAGGATAAGTGCGTTAACGAAGTATTTTCTGCCAGAAACGGGCAGAAAATACTTCTAACTTACTAATAATATCTGCCTCCTCCTTTGCGAGGGACATATACGGGAGAAACATCATGATCCACCCGACTGCGATAATTGATTCAACCGCCAACTTGGCTACAGACGTAGAAGTGGGGCCATACGCCATCATCGGCAAACATGTCACGATCGGCAAGGGGACCACTGTCGGCGCTCATGCCGTCATCGGCGACTGGACTGAAATGGGTGAAAACAATCAGATATTCCCTCAGTCATCGGTCGGCGCACCGCCGCAGGATCTCAAGTACCGGGGCGAAGAGTGCTGGACCAGAATCGGCAACGGCAACATTGTACGCGAGTTTGCCACAATTCACCGCGGTACGGTTACGGGACACGCCGAGACAGTTGTCGGCAGCAATAACCTCTTTATGGCATATTCGCACATCGCTCACGACTGTGTCATCGGAAACGGCATCGTCATGGCGAACGTTGCAACCCTCGCCGGCCATGTTACGGTCGAGGACAATGTCATCATCGGCGGACTGGTGGCAGTACACCAGTTTTCACGAATTGGCGCGTACGCCATGGTAGGGGGAGGCACTATGGTCGGTATGGACATTCTCCCCTATACGATTGCCACTTCCAGCAAAAGAGAAGCGAAGCTGCGCGGGCTCAACCTGATCGGCCTGAAACGTCGCGGCTTCACAGAAGAAGCCGTCTCAAATCTGAAAACCGCCTATAAGACACTGTTTATGGCAGACCTTAAGCTTCCCGACGCACTCGCACGCATCAAAATTGAGATTACCAACTGCCCGGAGGTCGATTACCTTCTGGCCTTTATCGATTCGACGCAACGCGGGTTCTGTAAAGGATGATCCGGCTCAGAACTGCCGTTATCGGTGTAGGCTACCTGGGAAACTTTCATGCCCAGAAGTATGCCGCCATTCCTGATGTCGATCTGGTCGGAGTAGTGGATAACGACCTGAAGCGTGCCGCGGAGATCGCTCTCGCGTTGGGAACTCACGCATTCAACGATCATCGCAAGCTGATCGGCAACGTGGATGCCGTCAGCGTTGTGGTCCCTACCAAGTTTCACCATGCGGTAGCACGCGATTTTCTGGCCGCGGGAGTTCATGTCCTGATCGAAAAACCGATTACCGTCACGATTGAGGAAGCCGATGAGTTGATCGCCCTGGCGGACAAAAACGGGGTGGTTTTCCAGGTTGGCCATCTTGAACGTTTCAACCCTGTTCTGCAGGCACTTGACGGAGTCCTTCAGGAACCACTCTTCATCGAATCGGTCCGTATTGCCCCCTTCAAACCGCGCGGCACTGATGTGAACGTGGTTCTTGACCTGATGATCCACGATATTGAGATCATCCAGCATATTGTCAAATCTCCGGTAGAGAAGGTCGATGCCGTCGGTGCGCCGGTCTTTACCGGCGAAGAAGACATCGCCAACGCCCGTATTCTTTTCGAGAACGGCTGCGTTGCCAACGTTACCGCCAGCCGCATCAGCCTGAAGAGCGAGCGTAAGATGCGTATCTTCCAGCGCAACGCATATATTACCCTCGATTTCCAAAACCGTAAGATGCTGGTAGCCAAGCAGGGGGTCGGCGAATTGTTCCCGGGGGTTCCCAACGTGAAAGTTGAAGAGCGGGAACTAGGCGAAGCAGATGCGCTTCGGAACGAGATTGAGTCGTTCCTGAATGCGATTCGCGAGAAGAAGGAACCGGAAGTAAGTGGACGCGACGGTCGAATGGCACTGGAAACGGCGCTCAAAATCAATCTCAGTCTTGACAGGAGACCTTCATGATACCGATGGTTGATCTGAAAACCCAATATCACACCCTGAAACCAGAGATAGATCGGGCCGTCCTCGATGCGATCGAGAGCTCTCAATTCATCCTGGGTCCAAACGTGACCGCTTTTGAGCAGGAAACCGCAGCATACCTCGACGCCAGACACGCTATTTCCTGTGCCTCGGGCACCGACGCGCTGCAGCTTGCAATTCTGGCAGCCGGGATCAAACCGGGCGATGAAGTGATTACCACCCCCTTCACCTTTATCGCCACCGCTGAAGCGATCTGCTACGCGGGCGCCACCCCGGTTTTTGTCGATATCGATCAAAAGACCTTCAATATTGACCCGGCTTTGATTGAGGCGGCCATTACTCCCCGCACTAAAGCCATCATCCCTGTCCATCTCTTCGGACAACCAGCCGACATGGCACCGATTAAAGCGCTCTGCGACAAATATCAGTTGCTGCTGATTGAGGACTGTGCTCAATCTTTCGGCGCAGCCGTGGGTAGCAGCATGACCGGAACCCTCGGGCCGTTCGGTTGCTTCAGCTTCTTCCCCAGTAAAAATCTGGGCTGTTACGGCGACGGCGGCCTGGTCACCTGCGCTACCGATGAACTGGCTGAGCAGATCAAGGTACTTCGCAACCATGGCAGCCGCGTGCGCTACCACCACAGCGTGATCGGTTACAACAGTCGCCTTGACGACATCCAGGCCGCCATCCTGAGAGTAAAACTCCGGAAAATAGACCAGTTCAACAGCGGACGCCGCCGCGTCGCCCACCTTTACTCGGAATTACTCGGCGACCTCGTTACCGTGCCGTATGAAGACGGCGCCGGAGTACATGTGTATCACCAGTATACCGTACTGACGGACCGTCGCGATGCGATCATGGCAAAATTGTCAGAAAAACAGATTTCATCTGCAGTCTACTACCCCATTCCACTCCACAAGCAGGATGTCTTTGCAGAAGCATACGCCGGCATAGCACTACCGGTAGCTGAGGATGTTGCCAGTCGCTGCATGTCACTGCCGGTCTACCCGGAAATGCCCGAAGAATCGGTTCGTCTGGTAGCGCAGACTATTCGAGAGGCGCTTGTTGGATAACAGCCCACGCCGCATCATGATCGTGGCCGGCGAAGCCTCCGGCGATATCTACGGCGCCGACCTTGTCTCTGAAGCAGTAAAGCTTGCACCTGGTCTGCATTTTTTCGGCATTGGTGGTGAGCGCATGCGTGAAGCCGGGGCTGAGACACTGATTGACTCGGCTGACATGGCTGTAGTCGGATTGGTAGAAGTGCTCAAGCACTTTGATGTAATTGCAGCCGCTTTTAAGAAACTGAAGCAAATCCTCGTGAACGACTCCCCCGATCTGCTGATCCTGATTGACTACCCCGGTTTCAATCTTCGGCTGGCCAAAGTTGCAAAAAAAGCCGGCGTCAGGGTACTGTACTACATCAGCCCGCAGATCTGGGCCTGGCGCCAGGGAAGAGTCAAAACGATTGCCCGGCTTGTTGATCATATGGCCGTGATACTCCCTTTCGAAGCCCCCTTCTATGAAAAAGCCGGAGTTCCGGTCACGTTCGTGGGACACCCGATGCTGGATCTCGTCACGGTTGTTCTGGATCGATCCGCCGCTGCAGCCAGCTTTAATCTTGACCCGTCCCGCAAGATTGTCGGGCTCTTTCCCGGCAGCCGACGCAACGAGATAGAACGATTGCTTCCGGTAATAATTGCGGCCGCCGGCAGGTTGAAAGAACGGTTTCCCGGTATTCAATTCATCCTCCCGCTGGCATCAACCTTACAAGATCATGATATTGTGCCGCTGCTCGCAGCTGCCGGTCTTGACGTCACCATAACCCGAGACCGGATCCATGACATGATCCGGGCCTGCGATGCCGTTATTTCCGTTTCCGGCACCGTTACCCTCGAAATAGCCCTGGTGGGAACACCGATGGTAATCATGTATAAACTTTCCCCCGTTACGTATCAGCTTGCAAAGCGACTGATAAAGATTGACAACATAGGTCTCTGCAATATTGTGGCTGGCGAAACCGTTGTCCGCGAATTGATACAGGATCACGCCAACCCGGAAGAGATAGCAGCAGAGATCGGAAAACTGCTCACCGACCATAAGTATCATTCTACAATCGCAGACAAGCTTGGCGAAGTTCGCTCAAAACTGGGGCGCGGCGGTGCATCGGTAAACGTCGCCCGTCTCGCTCTCACGTTATGCGGCCGGTGTGACGATACTTCTGCCGCTGTCCCCGGGGCGCTCCGATGAAAAAAGCTGTCTGGCTGGTACAGGCCGCGCTCTTCTATCTGTTCACCCTGCTTGTAGCTGCCCTCCCCCGCTCACAAACACTTCGCATCGGCAGAAAAACCGGTTTATTTCTGTTCACTGTTCTCCACAGTCGCCGGTCGATTGCAATCGACAATATCAGTCAGGCACTCCCCTACATGAAGCGCCACCCCTCCTGGTCCGGCACCTTCGAGACTGCTGAAGAAATTGCCCGGGCGACTTTCATGAACCTGGGAATCTCAATCGTGGAAGTGTGCCGGCTGTATCATGGCAAAGGCAGCGAACTGATTAATGCGATGGAAGTACATGGCCTGGATAACTTCCACCATGCCAAGGACAAGGATAACGGCGTGCTCTGTGTGAGCGGCCATTGCGGCAACTGGGAACTGATATCCCTTTCCTTCAAAAAGCACCTGAATGAAAATGTATCGGCAATTGCCCGGAAGCAGAACAATCCGTATCTTGATGAAATTATCGAAAAGATGAGAATGGGCTACGGAAATAAGGTCATTTACAACAAAGCCGCATTGAGACCAATTCTTGGCGTTATTAAAAACAAGGGCGTCATCGGCATGCTGGTAGATCAGGCTGTGTTTGAAGACAACGGCGCTTTGATAGAGTTCCTTGGCAGAAAAGCATGGGCAAACAAGGCCCCGGTTGTCATAGCACATAAAACAGGGGTGCCGATTGTTCCCGTTTTCGGCCACCGTGAAAATGACCGGCACGTTCTGATTTTTCTCCCGGAGTACCGGTTGTGCGGAGACCGCTCAGAAGAAGGTATCCATAAGGATATTCAGGCATTGTCCCGGTATCTTGAAGAGTTTGTCTGCGCTCATCCGGCAGACTGGTACTGGGTGCATCGCCGCTGGAAACGGGCCGGAGAACCGATATGAACGGTAGCCCTGACAAACAGGATAAGTGCGTTAATGAAATTATTTCCTGCCAAAAAAGCGCAGAAAATAACTTCAAACTTACTAAAGTATGTGATTTCGCCATTCCTGTCGCAATCCTCGTCCTGGCTACAGTCATTATTGCCGTTACCGGTGCGGACCTGAAGCTGTCGGCATTATTCTGTATCGGCTCTAAGTGGCCGGTTGGGGATCTGCAGCCCTGGCAATTACTCTATAAACTGGATCGAATCCCGTCATTTGTAGTTGGACTCAGCGGCCTGGGTGCCGTCTTTCTGGGTCTTATATATCAGAATCGCCGTCAATTGATCCGACCGGGGCTTTTTTTGGTGATCCTTTTGGCCCTTGGCCCGGGATTGATCGTAAATTCAGTATTCAAAGAGTATTGGGGACGACCGCGACCACGGGAGATTGTCCAGTTTGGCGGCACAAAAGAATTTCTGCACCCCTGGCAGAAGGGAATATCCCATAAAGGGCGGTCGTTCCCTTCGGGACACTCTTCAGCCGCTTTTTATCTGTCGGCACCTTTTTTCGTTTTGCGACGCAGGAAACCCCGGGCAGCTGCGTGGTGGATGGCTGGCGGACTGGTCTTCGGTGTACTTATGAGTGTTGCCCGCATAACGCAGGGAGGGCATTTCCTCAGTGATACGCTCTGGGCGTGGGGGATGGTTCACCTCGCAGCAGTGTCGCTGTATTACCTGCTGCGACTCCACCGGGACGAAACGCCTGCAGCGACATAGAGTGATCAATGTTCTTTTTCGCCTACAACATACTCTCCATCTTTCTACTAATCCCGGTTTTCCTTTTCAATATCTACCGATCCATTAAGCTCGGATGGCCTCTGGCGGCAACTGAGCGATTCGGTTTAGTTCCGCAGAGACTGCTGGCAATAATTGATGGGCGTCCGGTTATATGGCTTCACGCCGTTTCAGTTGGTGAGGCAATTGCTGCCAGGCCCCTTCTCAAATCACTTCGCAGCCGCTATCCAAACCACGCCATCATAGTAACAAACACGACTGAAACCGGAAAAACGACTGTTGCCGGATTCCCGGAAGTTGATCTCTGTCTCTACTTCCCCTTCGATTTTCTCCCTTCGGTTCGTGCCATGTTGCGCTCCATCAAGCCGCGCATCATCATCGTAATGGAAACGGAGATCTGGCCCAACTTTTCCCGTGAAGCCGCCAGGAACAGTATTCCGCTTCTGCTGGCCAACGGCCGCATCTCAGACCGTTCATACAAAAGGTACCTCGCATTCAGCTGGTTTTTCCGCCCTCCCCTTCGTTGTTTTTCGGCGATCTGTATGCAGTCGGAAGTCGGTAGCCTGCGCATCGCAGCTATTGGAGCTGATCCTGAAACGATACAGGTCACCGGTAACCTCAAAAATGATATCCCCTCGCATCAGGTGAGTGAAGAGGTTCGCAGGAAGTTACGAATCCGGTATTCAATCCCAGAGGATTGTTGTGTACTGACAGCCGGCAGCACCCGCACTGGCGAGGAGCAGTATGTCATCTCGACCTACAAGGAGCTGTCTGAAGAGCTCGGCAACCTGTTTCTCGTCCTCGTGCCACGACACCCTGAACGAACGGGAGAAATAGCATCTTTGCTTGAGAACGCCGGATTGCGCTACCGGAGACGTACAGCCCTCTCTGAAAGGAACCCTCTCGTGCCCGGAGAAGTGCTTCTGGTAGATACCGTCGGCGAGATGATGAACCTGTATTCACTGTCCGACATAGCCTTTGTCGGCGGCAGTCTGGTGCCGTTCGGAGGGCATAACCTCCTGGAACCGGCGTCAGTTGGAGTGCCCAGCGTTTTCGGCCCTCATATGGCCAATTTCAGGGAGATTGAGACACTGGTTCTGCAGTACGGCGCCGGTATCCAGATTCATACTCCTGAAGAGTTGACCTCCTCCTGCCGGGCTTTGATTACAAGCGCTGAACTGCGCAGGGTGCTGGGGCAGAACGGTCTGAAGTTGATGCGGAATAACGGCGGAGCTACGGAGCGGCACATGGAAGTCATAGCAGGTTACCTATGAACGCATCGTATCACATATACTGGAGAGAACTCGCCTCCGGCAGTCGTACCGGGTTATTCGAGACCCTCCTGTTACTGATCCTGAGACCTCTGGCATGGTTGTATTCGCTCGCCCTGCAATTACGGGCGGAGTTGTATAAGAATGGGATATTGAGTACGAACCGTCTCCCTCGACCGGTTATTTCAATCGGTAACATGACTGTCGGTGGGACGGGTAAAACTCCTGTAACCGCCTATATTGCCCTATTTCTTCTGGCACAGGGTTACCGGGTTGCCGTGCTTTCCCGCGGATATGGAGGCTCTCTGGAGGGACAAACCTGCGTCGTCAGCGACGGTGCTACGATTATGCTGAGCGCCATTGAGTGCGGGGACGAACCGTATCTGCTGGCATCGACGGTGCCGGGGCTTATGGTCGTGATCGGCACGGATCGATATGCCGCCGGTCAATTGGCCATGCAACAGTTATCTCCGGACATTTTCCTGCTGGACGACGGCTTCCAGCACCTGCGCCTGCATCGTGAACTGAACATTCTGTTGCTGGACTTCTCAAGGCCGTTCGGAAACAGTTTGACACTTCCGGCCGGAATATTGCGTGAGCCTTCTACCACAGCACGTCGGGCAGACCTGATGATTTTTACTCGCGCTCCTGAAGGGGCAGCCATTCCCGTTGACGCGGGAGTAATTCCCATCTGTCTGGCCAGTCACACACTCACCGACCTGCTGCCACTAAACGGAGGTCCTCCCATTTCTTTTGCAGATTGTCTCGACAAAAAAGTGCTGTCCTTTGCCGGAATTGCCGATCCTGATTCTTTTTTTACCGGACTGCGCGCAGAGGGGCTGAATCTGGTGCGATGCATCAGTTTCCCGGATCATGTCGCCTACAATCGGGAACGGTGTGATGAAATAGCAGGTGCAATGCGAACAAGCGGAGCGGACTTCATCATCACGACGGAAAAAGACGGGGTTAAATTGAAGGGTTTATCGGGGGATTGTGCGAGTCGCATACTACTCGCCCGGCTGGAGTTGACGCTTGGCAATCCGGATCTTCTGAAAGGGTTATTGAATAAACTGCTTATACAAGATAGCAACACTTAAACCTTACCACCCCTGGCCCCTCCTACCAGAAGTAGGCGCTTCTAAGCGAAACAGGAGGGGGACTTTAAGCTCCCCTCCTTACAAAGGAGGGGCTGGGGGTGGTTGGGTTTTAGTCCGCCACACCTGAACTTTTTCAAGGACATCGCGCACCGTTATACGCTTCATACGATCAAGACGATTCTCCATGGAAACCGGATAAACTTCGCCCGGCTCACCGTACGCATCAACCATCAGGTCGCTGAATTTACGGTACGGCCCGACCCGCTTCGGGTTGGAGTACCCCATCAGAGCGATAACCGGACGATCGAGAGCGACCGTGATATGCAGCGGGCCGGTATCGAGCGAGATCACCAGCACCGCCCCTTCCAGTATTCCGACCAGGCCGCGCAATCCTCCATTTCCCAGAGCACTCATCGGGAGGTGTTTCGCCCGTTCCACGATGATCCGCTCGCACTCAACTTCAACCGGCGAGCGCCCCCCTACCAGTATCGGCTGTAATCCAAAGTCGGAATAAAGAACGTCGCAGACCTCGGCCCATCGCTCCGGAAACCAGTTTTTTTGCAGTTTGCTGGTCGCCACGACTATCGGCACTGCCGGGCGGTCGAGATTGTTGTAGAACGCACTCTGCCAGGCCCGTTCCTCATCGTTCCATGGCCCGAGCCCCCAGACCACCGGAACGGTCGGCGCTCCCAGCCAGTCGCAGAATTCAAGGTACTGGTCCTGGACATGCTGCATATCATGGGGGGGAATGCGGTGCGTGGTAAACAACCAGTTAAGATCACGGGCGCGGGCAAAATCGAAGCCGAGTTTGACCGTGGCGTTGATGAATGATGTGACGATATTTGCCTTGAAATACACTTGCAGATCAATGACAAGATCAAACTTCCGGGTGCGCAGCTGCTCGCGTACGGCGAGGAAACCGCGAATCCCCCGGGTGCGGTCGAAAAGGACGATTTCATCAACCAGCCGGTGCCCGCGCACCAGCATGGCCGGCCCCGGCTGCAATATCCAGGTAACGCGCATGGCAGGGTTTGCCCGTTTGAGGGCATGCAGCAGCGGCAGGACATGCACCGTATCACCCACGGCGCTCATCATGACAATGCAGACACGGTCTGTTGCTACTCGCATCTATTGCTCTCCTCTGCAAGAACGACCAATTCAGACAGCGCACCCTCGTCAAAATCCAATCCCCACCGGTCGCGCCACTTGCGTGCTGATCGTTCCAGACGCTTCAAGTTGCGGGCAGCGATGCCTGTTCCGCCCGGGAATGTCACCCGATCCACGTCAAGCAGATACGCGGTAGTCTCAGCACCTCTACCTGCGATGTAAATATTTTTGAGATTCAGGTCCGCATGCCACGCTCCGGCTCGCGCAAGAGCGGCCAGTAACCTGGCCACAGCCACCAGCAGGGAATGATGATCCATCCCGATCATTTTCTGCCATGTAGCGGGAAAATCGTCCCCCGGCGGCAACCGCCGTGTCATGACATCACTTCGGGCGAATATACCGGCAGCAGGGTAGATGGCGTACGCGATCACTTCGGGCGTTGGAATACAGAAAGCGGTCAGACGCAACGATGTAGCCAGTTCGAGTGGCGCCCGCGTCGGTGCCAGAAAGTATTCACCCGTCAAACCGTGCAGCAGTCCGCCGTGCTGATTTCTCCGGACAACGACCGGGGTGGCCGGAATTGACGGAAGATCGACCGAGTAAATGATCCCGCGACCACGCATCTCCTCTCTCACGGGGCGTTGGGCCGCCCATTCGTGAAGGGTTCCGGCTTCAAGAGCAAGGGCGACTGACGCCGCGGCCCAGTCACGGGCCACCGCCCGGCACCCCTCTACGTTAAGAGAGACGTAGCCGGATCGCTGCAGATCAGAGTCGCTGAGTTCTGTTGGAAATTTGAGAGGCATTACCGGTCCCGGTGGATTCAAAATAGTGAAATTACCGTTATTATAATTATTTTTACCAGCGGTAGTAAATATCATCCCTATCAAAGCATCGTCAACATGAAACTGGCAGTACATCGGCGGCTATAAGTGTAATTTACTTCAAAAGAAATAATGTTTATGGCATAGTGGAAGATCATTTTTATACTACTGGATGCAATGATGTCATTTGAATTACTGCAAATACTCGCCTGCCCGATCTGCACCGGGGAGTTGATTCAGAGCGAAGGCGACTCCGCTCTGCACTGCAGATCCTGCTGCAGGGACTATCCGGTTGTCGAAGGCGTCCCGGTGCTTCTTCCGGGTCACATTGACACCGCCCTCCTGAAAAATCGCGAGGTTTAGTGAAAGAGTTCCGGCACGACTCCATCAGAAAAATTCTGATCCGATCGGTCAACTGGATCGGTGATGCGGTGATGACCACCCCGGCAATCAGTGTGATTCGAGAGCACTTTCCGCATGCGGAAATCACTATCCTGGCCAATGCGATGGTTTCCCGGCTTTTTTCCCTTCACCCCGGCATCGACTCCATCATCACCTTCGATCGGCAGGGAACGCATCATGGTGTTTTCGGTAGATTACGACTGGCTGCAGAACTGTGTAAACATGCATTTGATCTGGCTATCATCCTCCCGAATTCCTTTGATTCCGCACTGGTTCCCTGGCTGGCCGGCATTCCGGTCAGAATCGGAAAATGCAGCGATGGACGCACTCTGTTGCTGAATGGACGGTACCATGCGGCAAATAGTCCAGTCCCCTGCCATGAAGTGGAATACTACCTGAACCTGATGAACAGTTTCGGTATTACCGGAAGTCGTACCCCCCTTAAACTCTTCATTTCATCCGAAGAGGAGAGCGAGGCATCTGCTTCCCTGGCAGAATACGGTGTACAGTCAGGTGATTTCGTACTCGGCATCAACCCCGGAGCGAGCTATGGCTCGGCAAAGCGCTGGTACCCGGACAGATTTGCCCAGGTCGCCCGACGCCTTGCAGAAAGATGGTCGGCAAAAGTTGTAATTTTCGGTGGTCCGGGCGAAACCGCAATTGCCGGAGATATTGAGGATCTCCTGGAGGGAACTGCCGTCAATGTAGCCGGCAAAACGTCTGTGCGCGAATTGATGGCACTGATCAGTCGCTGTAATTTTTTTATTACCAATGATTCGGGGCCTATGCATATTGCCGCTGCGTTTGATGTGCCTCTGGTAGCTGTTTTCGGTTCAACCGACCACACTGGAACATCCCCGTATAACAGAAAATCGGTGGTTGTGCGACATGATGTCGAATGCTCACCATGCAAATTGCGGGAGTGCCCGATCGATCACCGCTGCATGACCGGAGTCACCGAAGAAGACGTTTTTAAAGCGGCGATAGAACTTGCAGATAGATTACAGCGTGGAAATAGTAATTAAAACAAATTGTAATTGCATGCTGTTACGAGATTAATATCATAAGGATTCTTTGAAATGCCTGTATTCAAAAGATTGATACTATATATGAAACCGTATTGGTGGCGTATTTTGATTGCCGCAGTGGCCTCATCAGCCTACGGCGGACTCGATGCCGCTTTTGCCTACATGGTGGAACCGTTACTGAAGAAGATTTTCATGACGAAGGATATGTTTATTTTTTCAGTCCTTCCGGTTGCAATAGTACTGATATTCGTATTTCGGGCTATTTGCCGATACCTTAATGATTACTTCATGAGCACTGCAGCGCAACTGGCTGTGCAGGACGTACGCAACGAAATATTCAGAAAAAACATCTTCCTCGACCTGAAGTTTTTCTACCGCAACCAGACCGGCTCATTAATGTCACGCATAGTTAACGATGTGGCCGCGATGCAGAACGGTGTCGGAGAAATAGTCACGGGAGTTTTCAGGGATGCCATTGGCCTGATCAGTCTGATTGGCGTCATCTTTTACCGTGATTGGCAGCTTGCCCTTATATCGATACTGGTTATTCCGTTAACTATCTACCCTGCAAGCATTCTCGGGAAAAAGATGAAACTGACCGCCCGGAAAGGGCAAGAGGAGGCCGGATATTTCGCCAGCATTCTTCAGGAAACGCTGAGCGGAATAAAAGTTGTGAAAGCATTCTCGCTCGAAAACACCATGACAGAGCAGTTTAGGCAGGCTAACCTCAAATATTACAGCTTCTCCCGAAAAATGATTAAATATAACTCGCTGTCATCGCCGATCAGCGAAGTCATTACCTCTTTCGGGATTGCTGCCGTCATACTTTTTGGCGGCAGCAAAGTTATGGCGAACAAAATGTCGGCGCCGGAGTTCTTTTCATTTATTACAGCCATGGCACTATTATACTCGCCACTCAAGAAGCTAATAAGCGCGTATGGCAACGCTCAGCGCTGTATTGGCGCTTCGGAGCGTGTGTTCGAGATTATTGATGCCGTTCCCGAAATAATCGACTCTCCTGACGGTCATAGCCTCACCAGGGATGACAATCGGGTTGAATTCAGGCATGTCAATTTTACCTATCAGAATGACTATGTCCTGAATGATATCAATCTTGTCGCTGAAAATGGGCAGATGGTCGCTCTGGTTGGGCCGTCAGGGGGGGGGAAAAGCACGCTTGTTTCGCTGATTGCACGCTTTTTTGATACAAGCGATGGACAGGTACTGATTGGAACTCACAATGTCCGCGACATATCGAAAGACAGTCTTATGGGACATATAGGACTGGTTGATCAGGAAACAATCCTCTTTCATGACTCTGTTGCCAATAACATACGCTACGGGAAACCGGGCGCTTCCGATGATGAAATAATCGCAGCTGCACAGGCTGCTTACGCCCATGACTTCATTATGGAGATGCCGCAAGGGTATCAGACAAGCATCGGAGACCGTGGTGTCCGACTTTCCGGAGGGCAGCGGCAGCGACTCTGCATTGCGCGGGCAATCCTTAAAAACGCCCCCATCCTGATCCTTGACGAGGCCACCAGTGCGCTTGATACCGAGAGCGAACAGATGGTGCAGAAGGCTTTGGACAACTTGATGCAGAATCGAACAACCTTTGTAATTGCACATCGACTTTCCACGGTAATTCATGCTGATAATATAGTCGTTCTTGAGAAGGGGCGGGTTGTTGAATGCGGATCACATAAAGAATTGTTAGATAAAAAGGGCCTGTACAGCCGCCTATGTTCAGTGCAATTCAAAGAGAACGAGTAAGTACTATGATTGTTATAAGGATACAAGCCGGACTAGGTAATCAGATGTTTCAATATGCTTTTGGGTATTCTTCTGCGCTAAAGAACAGTACATACTTGCTACAGGATATTGGAAATTACTATTATCGTAAAAAACAGCAAATACACCCAAGAGCATATAAGCTGTTTCTGTATAATACGAGTTTTAATAAATATTTTGAGCAGCCAATTGATAATCTGGTTAATGCACTGAATGCAATAGGGATAAGCTGTAACTCGTTACGTGACAAGTACATCAGATGTTGCAGCAGGCTGTCGTATATAAATGAAGATGAAATAACATTCCATAATATAAACGATAATTCTTATCTTTCCGGATTTTGGCAATCGGATCATTTTTTCAAAGATTATTCAATAGATCTGCGCAAAGAATTTAAACTTACAATTGAACTAGACGAACTTAATATCAGGCTACTAGAAGAAATAATAAGCACAAAGAATTCAGTTTCTTTGCACTTCAGGAGAGGTGACTACAATTATACTCACCATCTGGATCGTAATTATTACATAACGGCTCTTAACTATTTGAAAAGTACGCTTCAGGCTCATAAATTGCGGGTGTTTGTTTTCTCCGATGACCCACATTCAGCCAGGAATTGTTTTTTCGGTTCGGTACCTGACGACATTATTATGAGCTATGTTGATATTAACGGCGAGGAATGCGGGCACTTTGATCTCGAATTAATGAGAAACTGTAATCATCATATAATTGCCAATAGTAGTTTCTCGTGGTGGGGAGCTTGGCTCAGTGAGCATAACAATAAAATAGTAATTGCACCAAAGCTTTCTTCCGATAGGCAACATCTCTTTGCCAGGCCTTGTAGCGACTGGGTTACTTTATGATTACCGGAGATTCTACTATGCCCCATATTCTGGATTTCTCTATTTTGAATAACCATTTCGATCACATTTATATCTTGTCATTGAGGCGTGCGGCAGATCGACATGAGCATTTCAGTAAAGAGCTTGCAGGGCTTAACTACACTATTTTTTATGGACAGGATAAAAATGATTTTGATATTGAATCATTGATTGTTGATAATATTTACGATGAAACAGAAGCAATAAAGAACCATAGGCTGGGAAGGCCAATGACGAGAGGTCAGATTTGTTGTTCCTGGAGTCATCGACGTATTTACGAAGACATCCTGGAAAATAAGTTTGATCGAGTATTAATATTAGAGGACGATGTTGTCATTGACAGAGATACTTTCAGTTTAATACCGCAAATCCTTAAAGAACTTCCAATAAATTGGGAGTTGGTTTATTTTGGCTTCAGCAAGAAAGAGTTCACACCATCTTTTGCCTGGATAAAAAAAGGCTTCTATCACTTTCTTCGCCTTTTTAATGCCATAATATTAACTCATAAAGCGATTTCGAACCTCTACCCACGAAAACTTAACAACCACATATACAAATCCGGTTATCATGATTGCACTCACGCATATGCCCTGACAGCTTCCGGTGCTGAAAAGTTGATCAGCCTGCAGACACCTGTCGTTTTTATTGCAGATCACCTGCTGGCATATGCTGCCACCAATGAGTTATTGAGCGCATATATCATCATGCCTAAAATCATTAATCAAGCTCACCAGGTGTCGCAAACCGATATGTTTTCATATATAAGTAAATAATAACAGGTGAAAAACCATGATATATCGCGTTGCTATATTGTATATATGTACTGGCCGCTATTCAATGTTTTGGAACTCTTTTTATAAAAGTTGCGAGAAGTTTTTTCTACCAGACCATGACAAGCATTATTTCGTCTTTACTGATGCGGAGATAGCACACCAAGACGACCGGAATGTCCATAAAGTATGGCAAACAAAGCTGGGCTGGCCTGACGACACTCTCAAAAGATTTCATATGTTTGACCGAATTAAACAGGAATTATCCGTTTTTGACTTCGTATTTTTTTTTAATTCCAACATAATTTTCATGCAACCTGTTAACGTTGAAATACTGCCAACCACAGATCAAGGTATCGTGGTAACTCAACATCCCAGTTTTTACAATAAAAAGGTCGATAAGTTTCCCTACGAACGCAATGAAGAGTCATGTGCCTGTATTCCGTTTGGCGCAGGGAAACATTATGTGCTGGGCGGAATTAATGGAGGTCACTCTGGCAACTGGCTAACGTTGATTGAGGATCTGAAAAATGCTGTCGATGAAGACGAAAAAAATGGTGTGGTTGCTTTATGGCATGATGAGTCCCATTTAAACCGATATATAATCGATCGGCAATATAAGATACTCACACCTGAGTACGCTTGTCCGGAAGGTTGGAAATTGCCGTTTAAGGAAAAAGTCAGAATATTGGACAAGACAAGACATGGCGGACATGATTATTTGCGTGGACTAAGTGATACTCCGATAGAATCTGTTATCAACATAACCGACTCAGAAGGGGTGCGCCCCGGGAAATGGTTGTATGCTATTACCTCAATATTCAAAAAATCCGGCAAGGTATAATCTCTGAATGGCTACTGTTTCCGTCATAATCCCCACCTGGAATCGTGCTGACACCCTGGAAAAAGCGGTTCGTAGCGTACTTCGCCAAACCTTTCCGCCGCTGGAGGTACTTGTTTGCGACGATGGTTCAACTGATAGTTCCAGAGAAAGAGTACGGTTAATAGGAGATGATCGTGTCCGTTGGCTTGAAGGCATCCGTGGCGGGAGGCCTGCTATTCCCAGAAATCGAGGTATTGGAGAAAGCAGGGGTGATTGGGTGGCGTTCCTTGATGACGATGACGAGTGGCTGCCTGACAAGTTGGAAAAACAGATCCTTTTAGCTGAAAAACTTGGAAGCAGAGCAATATGCTCAAACGCCAATCGATCTGTGTCCGGCCATAGCATAGGAAAGTACCTTGCTTGGGAGCGGGATTGTATTACTTTTGACGAACTACTTCAAGTTAACCTTGTTATCTGTAGTTCCGTGTTGGTCCACAAATCGTTATTTACAAGAGCAAATGGGTTTCCGGAAGATCCACGCCTGATGGCTTTGGAGGATTATGCCCTGTGGCTGAGAATTGCGACTCTCGGCTCATTTGCTTATGTCGCAGAACCGCTCGTTGTATATCATGATAATCCCCAGCAAAGTATCAGAGCAAAAGGCCAGGGCAAATGGGAACAACGCCGCACCGTTTTTTCCGATCTGTTGTGCTGGCTTGAAAGAGACAAAAGTACAAAGTTCATCAACAGGACTCGCTTTCACTACTATAAGGCGGTTATAAAATGCCTGTTTTACAATTCACTGCCATTTATTTCGAATTTCAAGAACTAAACGTATGATCATTGTCAAGTTAATGGGTGGGCTCGGCAACCAGATGTTCCAGTATGCGCTCGGACGAAGAGCAGCTCTACGGCATGGTACCGAACTCAAGCTCGATCACTCATTCCTGGAGTCGCGCAATACTATAAACACTCCCCGTGATTACGAACTGCACCATTTCCATGTCCAATGCGAACTGGCAAATGAGGTGGATTGTAAATTTGTTGCCATGCATGGCACAGGTTGGCTAAAACGGATTTTACTGGCTAATCAGCCACTTGAGAAGCAGATGAAAAGGTCGGACCGTGTTATCAATGAGCGATCCTTCCGCTTCGACCCGTCAATTGAAACGCTGCCAGACAATGTTTACCTTAACGGCTTTTGGCAGTCGGAACAGTATTTCAGGGTGATTTCCGATGAACTCCGTCAAGAATTTACTCCCATAGCTCCTCTGGTAGAGATGAACCTGCAAATTGCTTCTTCAATTAAAGATTGCCAGTCAGTTTCCTTGCATGTACGTCGTTGTGATTACGTAACCGATCAGCATACCGCCGCTTTTCACGGCACCTGTGATCTGAAATACTACATGCAGGCGGTAAATATGATAGCTCAAAAGGTTTCCGCTCCGCATTTCTTTATATTTTCAGATGATATCGCCTGGGCAAAAACTAATCTGCAGATACATCACCCCGTAACTATTGTAGAGCAAAATTCGCCGCAATATGGCTTCGAAGATCTTAGGCTTATGACACTTTGCCGTCATCATATTATTGCCAACAGTTCCTTCAGTTGGTGGGGAGCGTGGCTTAACTCTGTTCCTCATAAGATTGTCATCGCACCGCAACGCTGGTTCAAGGATCCAGCCATAGATACCAGCGATCTGGTGCCTGCAGAATGGATCAGAATTTAGGGACTCTACAGGGACTTAGAGGAGACGAATAAAGTGAAATTACACCTCGGATGCGGACAAAGATATTTACAGGGTTATAATAATATTGACTTCCCCTCCTCTTCTCACTCTGTTCAGGAAAAGAGTGTTGCCGATCTTCAGGCCGATATTCTTTCCCTGCGTTTTGCCCACCAAAGTATTGAAGAAATACGTTTGCACCATGTGTATGAGCATTTTCCCAGGCCTGTTGCCTCTGCGCTGCTTGTAAGTTGGTTCTCCTGGCTGGAGCCGGGTGGTGTACTGCATATTGAAGTGCCTGATTTTCAAAAAACAGCAAGGCGGATATTGAATCCATTTGTTACTTTTAAAAAAAAGGCTGTAGCGGAAAGGCATCTGTTTGGTTCACATGAAGCCGGATGGGCGGTGCACTGCGAAGGTTATACGCCGGAGACATTGAAAAAGATGCTCGAATATTTTGGTTTTAAAGTGATAAAAATAAAGAAAAATTCCTGGTTGGGCACGTATAATTTTGAACTGTATGCCTGTAAGACTGCCAAAGAGATTTCACTAAATGAGTTTGCAATTATTACTAAGAATTATTTGAAAGAATTCTTACTGGATGAAGGGGTATCTGAGACAAGGCTACTGATAGTCTGGTTGGATATCTATTCCCACCAGATTGAAAAGAGTTGGGCTCAATTCCCGGTGTGTGCTCCTTGAATTCCACACAATCCCTGTCCGTCGCTATAATCTCCCGCAATGAAGAAGCGCGTATCGCGCGTTGTCTTGAAAGTGTGCGCACTATCGCGGATGAAATCATTGTTGTTGACTCCGGCTCATCTGACAATACGATCACAATAGCAGAATCAATG
>JANNLB010000159.1:0-8853 GCA_031396605.1 Geobacter sp.
TCTGGCGGTTGCGTGTGGGTGGCTGGCGTGCAATCTGCGAAATTGCAAACAATGAACTCATTATCTACGTCCTAAAAATCGGATCGAGAGGAGATATCTACAAATGAACATCCAAATTATCGAACACAACGGCACACCAGAATATGTTGTCATCCCCTTTGTCGAATGGCAGACCATAGTAGACCGACTCGAAGAACTGGAAGACATTTCTGATGCCCGGATCATATCAGCAGCTATTGCCTCCGGTGAAGAAACATTCCCGGCTGAATTCAGTAAACGTCTTATCTCCGGCGAAACTCCGCTTAAAGTATGGCGAGAATATCGCGGTCTGACGCTCGCCGCTTTGGGCAAACTGTGTGGAGTGTCCGCTGCAGCGCTATCGCAGATTGAAAACGGGAAACGCTCACCTAGCGTTGATCTTCTTGGCAAGCTCTCCCGCGTCCTTGGGTGTGACATGGACGATCTACACGAGGTTGGTGATATGAAATTTGCAGCTTGATCATCCTCGCCCCAACAAGATTGAGCAATCCTTTGGGGTCTCAAAAGCCTACCTTCAGCCTCTATCTTAAAACGACCATGATCTACCCGCCAAGTCAATGAATCATGGTGAAATTGTGTGGACAATGCGTAGCAAAGAATATTATGTTTACCTGCTGAATCCCACTTTGTCACGGTGCAGGAATGTGCATGTCCACAGTCAAACTTGCCGAAAACAACTCCATTGCCATTCCTTCCGAAATTTTGAAAAAACTCGGCCTTGCGCCAGGCGATATGCTCTCAGTTGAAGAGGTGAATGGCGAGCTTGTTGCGCGTCCTGTTCGGCATGTTGCCACTACGTCCGCAAAACCGGCTGCAGCTGACAGCAAAAGCCTGAAAGATACAATTTCCCGTAAAAATCTGGAGACCGGCATCCAGTACATTAAAGGGATCGGCCCAAAGCTGGCCGCTCTCCTTGAAAAAAAGGACATTCGTACTGTTGAGGACGCTCTCTATCTGCTGCCGCTGCGCTACGAAGACCGTCGCCAGCTGTTCCAAATCTCCTCACTTCGTCCCGGTCAGAGCGCCGTTTTTACAGGCACTGTTCTGTCTGCCGAAGCAACCAGGACTAAAAGCGGTCGGAACGTCTTCGAGGTGCTGATTCAAGATGACACAGGCACAATTGTCTGCAAGTGGTTCAGTGCCAATGCCGTCTGGATGAAGCGCACCTGGAAAATAGGCCGTATCGGCGTTTTCAGCGGCGAGGTGAGCCAGTTCGGTTACCAGCGTGAAGTGCATCATCCCGATGCAGAGTGGCTGCCTGAAGGGGGCGATCTGAAGTCACTGCTGGACTCCGATCCGGCTAATTTCGGACGAATTGTGCCTGTTTATCCGCTTACGGAAGGGATACATCAGAAAACGATGCGCCGGGTTATGAGAGAGGTATTGGCAGGATTCCTGGCTAATGTTGACATCGTGGTGCCGGCCGAACTCTGTCCCGCAGGATTCCCCTCTCTCCGCGAGGCGCTTGGCCAGGTACATTCACCGCCACCTGAAGCGGACCTTGCCGATCTGAATGTCGGAGCTACCCCGGCTCATCAGGCTCTGGCGTTTGATGAATTTTTCTTCTGGGAATTGGGGCTTGCTCTTAAGAAACACGGGGTGATGAAGGAAGAAGGGATCGCCTTTCAGGTGACCCATCGCTATACCAAAGAACTGGTAAGACTGCTCCCGTTTGAACTGACAACCGCTCAGCGGAGGGTGTTGGCGGAAATTAAAGCCGACATGATGACGTCACATCCGATGCACCGTCTGGTTCAAGGTGATGTGGGAAGCGGTAAGACCCTCGTGGCGTTGATGGCAGCTTTGATTGCCGTTGAGAACGAGTATCAGGTGGCTATCATGGCGCCAACCGAAATTTTGGCTGAACAACACTGGCACACCATTCACCGCTGGTGTGCGCAGATGGGGCTGGAAGTAACCCTGATAACGGCCGGCCTCAAGGGAAAGGCTAAAAAAGAGGCTCTCGAGCGCATAGCCGACGGCACCGCCCGAATCGTGATCGGTACCCACGCGGTTATTCAGGAAAAAGTGGAATTCGCGAATCTTGGCTTGGGAGTGATTGACGAACAGCACCGTTTCGGTGTGTTGCAGCGGGGTATCCTTAAAAAGAAGGGCGCCAATCCTGACATTCTGGTCATGACCGCCACTCCGATACCGCGGACCCTCGCCATGACGCTGTTCGGAGACCTCGACCTGTCGGTAATCGATGAAATGCCTCCGGGAAGAATTCCTGTTGAGACCAGGGTCTTTTTTGAGTCACGTCGCACACAACTCTATGATATGATCCGGGACCAAGTTAGATCGGGGCGGCAGGTCTTCGTCATTTATCCGTTAGTGGAAGAGTCTGAAAAAATGGACCTGAAGGCTGCAACCCAGATGGCAGAGCATTTGCAAACTGATATTTTTCCCGGTTTGCGGGTGGGATTATTGCATGGCAGGCTGAGCCCGTTGGAAAAGGAAGCGGTTATGGCTTCATTTACGTCGCGCGGATTTGATATTCTGGTCTCGACCACCGTAATTGAGGTCGGTATCGATGTTCCGAATGCTACCTTGATGGTGATTGAACATGCCGAACGCTTCGGACTTTCACAGCTGCATCAGCTGCGGGGCAGGGTAGGGCGCGGGAAAGAGAAGTCATACTGCATTCTGATGACAACCGGCAAATTGTCTGAAGATGGTGAAAAACGCCTGCGGGTGATGGAGTCAACAAGCGACGGTTTCCGGATTGCCGAGGCCGACCTGGAAATCAGGGGTCCGGGTGATTTCCTCGGTACCCGCCAGGCTGGCATGCCCGATTTTCGTGTCGCCAACATACTGCGGGACGGCACACTGCTGGAAAAAGCCCGTCGGGCGGCGTTCGATCTGCTGGAACGTGATCCGGAACTCACCGGTCCGGCGCATGCTCCGTTACATGATGAACTACTGCGGCGCTGGGGTAAACGGCTGGAACTTGCGACAATAGGATAGGGTCAGTGATGCAGATTGTATCAGGCATGGATATTTACGAAAAAATTCTCGATGCTTCCATTGTCACCATTGGCAATTTTGATGGTGTCCATCGCGGCCATGCGGAAATATTTGCTCACCTGAGGCAGAAAAGCATGGTTCGTGGTCTACCTTCAGCTGTGGTTACCTTTGAGCCTCACCCTTTAAAAATACTTGCACCTGAATCAGCTCCCTCCCTGATAACAACTTTTGAACAAAAGTGCACGCTGATTGAGGAATCCGGTATTGACTATCTGGTCGTCGTACCTTTTTCCAAAGAATTCTCCCAGCTGCCGGCGAATGATTTTGTGCTCAAGATTCTCTGCAGTTCACTCGGTATGCGGCATATTATCATCGGGCATGATTACGCTTTTGGCAGGAACCGGGAAGGAAATTTCACAACATTGGCAAACCTCGGTGCGCTGAACGGATTTACCCTTGAGGATCTCCCTCCGATTGGAGAGATCGGGGTCGTCTTCAGCAGCAGTCTGGTCAGGTCAGCCGTAGCTGATGGTGATATGGATGCAGCTACACGAATTCTCGGGCGCTATTACCAGATATCAGGAACTGTCGTTCATGGTCGTGAAATCGGTCATTCTCTCGGATTTCCGACGGCGAATATATCAACACTCAATGAACTCATCCCTCCTGATGGTGTGTATGCGGTGATGGCTGAGGTTGGTGATCAACAAGTTAAAGGTGCCTGTAGTATTGGCTGTAATCCTACTTTCGGCGGGAACATGCGGACGGTCGAAGTATTCCTGCTTGATTTTTCCGGGCACATTTATGATCATGAGATTGCAGTTCAGTTTGTGCGGAGGCTACGACCGGAACAGAGGTTTCCTGATGTCGCAGCACTGAAAAGTGCAATCAGCCGGGATGTGGCAGACGCTCGTGTCATACTGGAAAACCTGAATAGAGTCTATTTGAGATTCAACTAGCCCTGATAAACAGGATAAGTGCGTTAACGAAGTTGTTTTCTGCCAGAAAAGCTCAGAAAACAAATTCTAACTTACTAATAGATCGGAACCTTGTGCGCACTAAAATTGATCTTAAATTCTGGTTCGGTATGGCCGTCAGTGTTTTTTTTACGGCACTGCTGTTCAGGAAGATTGATTTTAACCAGTTGTGGTCGGCCCTTGTCAGGGTGGATTATCGCTATATCCTGCTGGCGGTTGCATGTACCTTTATCAGTTATTTTTTACGGGCTGTTCGCTGGTACTTCCTTCTCATTCCTGAAAAGCGTATCCCGTTTTCCTCGTTATATCCAGCCACGATTATTGGGTATATGGCTAATAATCTGCTTCCGGCACGTCTTGGCGAATTTGTGCGCGCATTTGTTCTGGCACAACGGGAAGGATTGCAAACGCCGGCTGTTTTTGCTTCGCTTGTGATTGACCGGCTCTTTGATGGCTTTACTGTCATGCTGATATTGTTGTTCACATTATTCACCCTGAGCTTGCCCAAGGGGTTGTCGGAAGCGGAAACTGTGCTTCGAACAGGAGGTATTGTTACATTTGCCCTGTATGCTGGAGTCGTTGCGTTTCTGATTCTGCTGAAGCGACAGACCATGAGAACTCTGGCATGGACCGGCATTCTGCTTAAACCGTTCCCGCAAAAGTTCTCTGACCGGATTATCCCCTTACTCGGCTCATTTATCGGTGGTATCAGGATCTCTTCCAAGGGGGGGCATATTGCAGCGGTGCTGGTGTCATCCCTGTTGGTCTGGTTGTTTTGTGTTATTCCGGTGGATTTGGTACTACAGGGTTTTGGTATACATCTCCCTATCGCTGCTGCCATGTTCATATTAGTGCTGCTGGTTTTCGCAGTGATGGTGCCGGCTTCGCCCGGATATATCGGAACATACCACTATGCCTGTTTCAAGGGGCTTTCTGCGTTCGGCATTGCAGAATCAACTGCTGTCAGTATTGCGCTGGTTATACACGGCATTGGATTTTTTCCGGTAATTATTACAGGCTTTTATTATCTCTGGAAAAACAAATTATCTCTTATCGAAATCCAAGGGGCGGAAAAATCCTGATGAATTTTCTCGGATTCAAAAATATCAAGATGGATATTTTCCTTATTATTTCATTCTTATTTCCATTTGCCGTGTATATGTGTACGTTGGCACCCTCAGTAACTTTTTTTGACAGTGGCGAATTTATTACAGCGACCGCTTCACTCGGATCGGCGCATTCCCCAGGCTATCCACTCTTTTTGATGTATGCCAAACCTTTTACCTGGTTGCCGCTTGGCAATATAGCATTTCGAATTAATGTTGCTACCGCGGTTTCTTCTTCTTTGGCATGCATGGTTGTTTATATCCTGACAACTTCGTTGCTGAAAAAGGAAACATTACTCAGTGATAAACGCTTTAATCAGATTGCGGTTCAATGTGCCGGTCTGGCGGCTGCGTTTTCTTTTGCCGTTACACCACGTTTGTGGCTGCAATCAAATCATGACAAGCCTTACCCGCTGCTGGCGTTTATTTCCGCTATTATTTTTTATCTGTTGTTGCGATGGCAGGAGAAATACCGGGAAGGGAGTGAACGTCCATCATACATCTATGTCTGCACGTTTCTGGCCGGTTTGTCGATGGGTGTCCATCAGACCATCGTGCTTTTGCTGCCGGCCTGGTTTCTGATGATAGTACTGACCGATTGGCGAATGATAACGCGGTTCAAGGAACTTATTCTTGCGACAGCCTTTGGATTGCTCGGCTTTTCGATACATCTCTATCTGCCGCTTCGTGCGCTGAGTAATCCACTGCTCAATTGGGGTGACTCTAAAACGTTAGATCAGTTTTTGTGGCATTTTCTCCGAAAGGGTTACCCGACAGAGCCACCTGTGCGTGATCTTGCGCTTTTGTGGGCTCAAATAAGAGCATTTAACGTTCCGCGAGAGTTTACCTGGCTCGGCGCGGCATTGACTCTTCTCGGCCTTGCGTATCTCTGGAGGAGGAATCGATCCGCTTCTATTGCCTATTTTGTGTCAATCGCTGTCTTTCTTTTTGTGATTGTCGGATATTTCAACACCCACCTCGAAGTGATTTTTCTTACAGAAGAATTCTTTACTCCGCTCTATCTACTTACTGCCGTCATGATCGGCATCGGTCTATTCAGTGTGCTCGGGTATGCAATTCGTTCCGCGCGGCAGCCCGAACGTATTGGTGCTCCGGTATACGGAGTTATCGCAGTGCTGTTTTTTATACTGCCTTCAGCCCTCTGTGCCGTAAATTATTTTGAAAATGACCAGCACGACAATTATATCGCTTTTGATTATGCAACAAATTCACTCCGTTCATTGCCGCAGAATGCCGTGATGTTTACGTGGGGAGACAGCGGTGCGTTTCCGCTCTGGTATCTGCAAGGCGTCGAACGGATGCGCGAAGATGTGGATCTGCCCCATACTCCTCATCTCGTATTTGACTGGTACCTTGATTCGCTGCCGCGCATTTTTAAAGACAGCAACCTGAGAAAGTTCGATATAACCTCTTTTGGCCCTGAATCGGCATTGAGGATTGCGATTACAGAAAACCTGGGGAGCAGGCCGGTTTATATTGATTTTTCGACTCGATATTCAGTTGAATTCAAAGATTATCAACCAATTCAGCGGGGCATAGTGTATCAGGTAGGAATTATTAATGAGCCGTCCCGGTTACCTGATTTATCAGTATGGGATTATTATAACAATCGCGGTATTCTGGAGAAACAGTCCTTTCTCGATCTTGATACCGGAAAAGCAATATTGATTTATTCGAATAGCTACCTGGAAGTAGGCGAGTTTCTTGCGGGAATTAACAGGCATCGGGAGGCAACCAGTATGCTGCGAAAGGCAGAACAAATTTCACCGGAGATGAGGGCTTCTGCCGATCAAATCCGGATGCGCTATGGTCTGGATCGCTAAGATGATGCCGGTCGTGCATGGTGAAACTCGTGTCGTTTGTATCATAGGGAATCCGATCAGGCACTCGCTTTCGCCGCTAATGCAAAACGCCGCTTTTGCTGCCGGTAATCTCGATTACGTGTATATTCCCTTTGCCGTCAGCCCTGTGAATCTGGAGCAGGCGGTGATCGGGCTGAAGGCTCTTGGGGTGTGCGGCTTTAATGTTACCATACCCCACAAAACGGCCATAATCCAGTTTCTGGATCGGCTGGATGAAAGCGCTGAATCTGCCGGAGCTGTCAATACCGTACAACTGTGCGGAACCTCCTTGATCGGCTATAATACCGATGGCAACGGACTGGTGGATTCGCTCTCAGCCGATCTGGATTTTTCCCCCGGTGCGGAACAGATTCTGGTTGTAGGAGCAGGCGGGGCTGCCCGGGGTGCGATTGCAGCCTTGTGCCGTGCCGGTGCTAAGAGAATAATCATCAGCAATCGTTCTCTGGAGAACGCTAAAGCAGTAATGCTGGATATGAACATCCGTTATCCCGAGACAAGTATTGACGTGATCCGTCAAAATCAGGTGGGTGAAGAATACCTGAGTTCGACTTCCTTACTGCTTAATACTACCCCACTTGGAATGAACGGTGAGCAGATTGAAGGCATTAATCTTGCCCATCTGCCGAAACATGCCAAAGTGTATGATATGGTGTATTCATGCTCCGGCACACCGCTCGTGAAGGAGGCATCTGCATCCGGTTTACAAGCAGTCAATGGTTTAGGCATGCTTGTCGCGCAGGGAGAACGCGCCTTCGAAATATGGACCGGCCAGAGACCGGCTGAAGGTGTTATGATGCAGGCTTTGGACTGTATTTGACGTCCTTATCTACAGCTTGACAATAACCGGCATTCTCCCTACTATGGCGGTTTATAAACATAAACGGAGCAATCATGCAGTCAAACAGACTGGGAGAAATCCTTGTAAAAAACAATCTGATTACCCGCGATCAGTTGGGTGTCGCGTTACAGGAGCAAAAGCTTTCCGGCAATCAGGTTCGTCTTGGTTCGGTTCTGATAGGTCAAAAACTTCTTACCGAGGAGCAGCTCACCTCGTTTTTATCCAAGCAGTACGGCGTGCCGTGTGTAAATCTTGCTGATTATGAAATTGAAGCCAATGTCATAAAAATCATTCCTCCCGAAGTCGTCCAAAAATATCAGCTGCTGCCGGTAAACAGAGCTGGTGCAACCCTTATTGTCGCAGTAAGCGATCCATCCAACCTGTTCGCAATTGAAGATATAAAGTTCATGACCGGGTACAATATTGAAATCGTTGTAGCCTCGGAACGGGAGATCAAGGCATCAATAGACAAGTATTATGACCAGTCAGCATCGCTGGCTGATGTCATGAGCGACATGGATGTCGAGGATCTGGAAATTATTGGCGATGAAGAGCAGGTCGACGTCGGTTCTCTCGAACGAGCGACAGAGGATGCTCCGGTTGTCAAGATGGTCAATGCTATTTTGCAGGATGCCATCCGGAAAAAAGCCAGCGATATTCATGTAGAACCGTATGAAAAGCTTTTCAGGGTTCGCTACCGGATCGACGGCGTACTCTACGAAGTCATGAAGCCGCCGCTTAAACTTAAAAATGCGATCACTTCACGTATCAAGATTATGGCGGAGCTTGATATTGCCGAGCGGCGACTTCCGCAAGACGGCCGTATCAAAATAAAACTGGGCGGCGGAAAGGACATGGACTTCCGGGTTTCATGTCTTCCGACACTATTTGGCGAGAAGATCGTAATGCGTCTTCTTGACAAGAGCAACCTGCAAACTGACTTGACCAAACTGGGATACGAGCCCGAAGCGTTAGCGCATTTCATGCATGAAATTCACAAACCTTTTGGCATGGTACTGGTTACGGGCCCAACTGGAAGTGGC
>JANNLB010000176.1:0-3510 GCA_031396605.1 Geobacter sp.
GCCTTGTCGCGGTTCAATCGGGCCAGGACGGCAAGCCCCTCTTTCCCGACGGAGGAGAGGAAGATCAGCCCCCGCAGGGCGTACAATCCCTGATTGCTGCAGATATTCGAAGTGGCCTTGTGGCGCTTGATGTGCTGTTCGCGGGCCTGCAGCGTCAGCACATAGCCGCGCTTGCCGTTTCTGTCCACGGTCTCGCCGATGATACGGCCGGGCATGTTGCGGATATAGCTCTTTTTGGCGGCGATGAAGCCGAAGGAAGGGCCGCCGAATGAGAGCGGGTTGCCCAGGCTCTGACCGTCACCCACGGCGATATCGATCCCCATCTCGCCGGGAGAGTTCAATATGCCGAGCGAGATCGGGTAGACCGAACCGATCAGAAGCGCCCCGACGTTGTGTACCTGATGCGCCAGAGCCGAAAAATCTTCGATGCTGCCGAAGAAATTAGGGTTCTGAACCAGTACGGCAGCCACGCTGTCATCCAGGACCCTGTCCAGCTCGACGCGATTGAGCAGTCCGCCCAGCGGCCCGATCTCAACCACCTCCACATCCTGGTTGAAGAGATAGGTCTTCAGTACCTGCCGGGAAAAGGGGCTGACACAGCCGTCCACGACGATTTTGTTGCGGCCGGTTACGCGCAGAGACATCATGGCAGCCTCGGCGCAGGCGGTGCCGCCATCGTAGAGCGAAGCGTTGGAGACATCCAGCCCGGTCAGGCGGCAGATGGCGGTCTGATATTCAAACAACGCCTGCAACGTACCTTGTGAGCACTCCGGCTGATAAGGGGTATACGCGGTGTAGAACTCGGCGCGACCGGAGAGGTGATCAACAACGGCGGGGATGATGTGATCATAAAAGCCGCCGCCGATGAAATTGGTCATCCCCTGGCTGTTATCCCCGGCAATGGCCTGCATCCTGCCGTATGTCTCGAACTCTGACATTCCGGGAGGAAGGTTGAAACTCTTGGCCCGCAGTGCGGCGGGGATCGGTGAGAAGAGTTCCTCAACACTGGCAACGCCGATCACGGAGAGCATTTCCCGAATCTCCTCCGGCGTGTGGGGACAGTAGTGGCTGTCGTTCATATTAAATCTCCTGGCAAAATAAACGTAGGGGCGCTGCTTGCGCGCCCAGCGACGCGCCCAAAAATCGGGCAGGGCAAGCCCTTGCCCCTACAGGGTCTTAAGGTAGACGTCGTACTGCTCCTGCGTCATAAGGTTCTTCAGTTCCGACTCGTCGGCGATCTCGACCCAGGCCATCCAGCCGGCATCCTCGGCGCTTTCGTTGACAATCTCGGGGGCCGCTTCCAGCACTTCGTTCACCTTGATCACCTTGCCGGAGACCGGCGCAAAGATGTCGCTGGCAGCCTTGACCGACTCGATGCTTCCCAACACGCCAAACTGCTTGACGGCAGCGCCCATCCTGGGCAGCTCCACGAAGGTGATATCACCCAGTTCGTGAGCGGCGTGCTCGCTGATGCCGACCGCGCCGATCCCCTCTTTTACCTTGACCCACTCATGTTCTTTGGTGAAATACATACTCATCGTTCATTCCTCCTTAGTATTTGATGCCCTCGCAATTTGTCATTCCCGCAGTGATTCTGAGCGGGAATCTGGTTTGTAACTGCTTGAAAAACCGTATCCCCGATAGAGTCATTCGGGGATGACAGGTAGAATTTGCGACTGCATCAGTATTTAATAAGTTGTACGGTGCAAAAATGAGTTTCGCAGGAGCGGCTGCAAAACGCTCCTGCGGGTTATGACTTGACCGACCCGCCCCGATAGAAGGGGAGTTCACATATGGTTGCTTCCATGCTGACCCGCTCGTGACGAATGGTAAGCGGCGTACCGATGACCGCCAGTTCCGGCCTGATAAATCCGATACCTACGCCGCAGGCGAGCATCGGCGAAAATACGCCGCTGGTCACGCTACCGACCGTCTCCCCTTCAAAGCAGATCTCATAATGATGGCGCGGCGACCGTCGGCCGATGACCTCGAAAGCCACCTTTTTACGCGCAACACCCCGCTCCTTCAACCGCAGCAGCGCATCCTTGCCGGCAAATTTCTTGTCGAAGTTGACGAATCCCTCCAGCCCCGCCTCCAGCGGAGTGGTCTCCTCGTCGATATCGCTGCCGTAGAGCGAATATCCGACCTCAAGCCGCAGTACATCCCGCGCCCCCAGTCCGGCCGGTTTAACTCGTTCATCCTGCAGAAACAGGTCCCACAGTTCACAGACCTTTTCGGACGGTATGAATATTTCATACCCCAGTTCCCCGGTATAACCGGTGCGGCTGACAATAGCCGGGGCACCGAGGATATTCATAGTGATAAATTTGAAATAGGGAATCATGGCGACCTCCTCCCCGAAGAGTTCAACCATGACGTAGCGGGAGAGCGGTCCCTGAATGTCCAGCTTGCCGGTAGCAGCTGTAATATCGGTAAAGACGCCACCCCGCAGACGCCCCTTGATAGCGGCGAAATCCTTGGGGGCCGTGGCGGCATTGACCACGATCATGACCTTGTCCTCGGCCAGGCGGAAGACGATCAGATCGTCGATGATTCCCCCCTGCTCGTTGAGCAAAAAGCCGTAGCGTGAGCGCCCGAGAGGAATAGTTTTCACCGAAAAGGTGAAGACATCTTCCAGGCCGCCAGCCTCAAAATCCCCCTGAAAGATGAACTCGCCCATATGGCAGATATCGAAGAGAGCTGCCTTGGTGCGGCACCAGCTGTGTTCGGCGATAATCCCCTCGTACTGAATCGGCATGTCCCAACCGCCAAACGGCGCCATCAGGGCATTCAAGGCGCGATGCCGACCACGGATCGGCGTTGCTTGAAGCTGATCATCCATTGTTTGCACTCCCTCTTAAGTTATTGTTTTGCTGATGCTGGTGTTCCGGCAGGAGAGGTCGCGGCATAATCGGAAGCACATAGTAACTTGATGGTAGGTCAAAATTCCGGGACATGTTAGTGTAATTGCCTTCCCTGCGCAACCTGAAATACAAAAACGTTTCGAGAAGGAATGCCATGGCAACCAATAAGCGCCCTCCCGCGAAATACCAGCCCAAAGGGCTTCCGGTCCTTTATGAGGATAAGGATATCATCGTCGTGGAAAAACCGTGCGGCCTGCTGACGATCGGGACGGAGCGGGACAAGACGAGAACCGCTCACACCATTCTCAACGAGTATGTCCGCAAGGGAGATCCCCGCTCCCGGAACCGGATCTACATCGTCCATCGCCTGGACCGCGACACCTCCGGTATCCTGATCTTTGCCAAGAGCGAAGCGGCCAAGTCCTTTCTGCAGGAGCACTGGCAGGAGACCGACAAGCGCTACCTTACGATCGTACATGGCTCACTAACACCTAAAGCGGGGACAATCAGCAGCTACCTGGCCGAGAATAGCGCCTTTACGGTCTATTCCACTCCCGACCCGGCAGCCGGGAAGCTGTCCCATACGGAATATACGACCCTGAAGGAGATCAAAGGGTTCAGCCTGCTGGAAATCCACCTGCTTACC
>JANNLB010000177.1:0-20698 GCA_031396605.1 Geobacter sp.
CATGCCGCAGCTCAAACAGGAACGCATGGAACTCCGCGTGATGCCGTCACAACAGAATTCGGTCTTGCCTGGGGTCATAAAAATAATAAACGTACTCCAGTAACGGATGCTGACTGTATTGTTTGTCACCTGGAAGGGGAATTTGCTACACAGGCAAGATCGGCAAGGCACGCTGACGGTAACATAGACCTGCGTGACCCGGACGGTGTTGGTGAAGCAGCCATTTCGAATATTTCCGGAGGTGCGTTTACCTTCACGAAGTTTGCAATATCATTTGCTGCCGGGTCAAGGACAAACGCCGGTCACACATCCAATACCGACACAGCAAACGTCATCACCCAGAAATTCTGTCTGGCGTGCCATGACAGCAACGGTGCAACCAATGCAACCGCCCGTTCCAATAATGGCGGGGCCGGTACGGCAATGATGCCTTTCGGAGGTATCAATCTTGGGGCAACCTATACATTGCTTAATGGTGCAGCTGCTGTTGGTGGTGTTGTTGATGCCAAGACTCAATTTTCAACTGCCAACTCTTCGGCTCACCCGGTCACGGGACCGCGCTCGAAATCGTATCCGACTGCGGCAAAACTGGCTGCTCCGTATAATAACTTTATCCGGACTGCCGGAACAAAATCAAACAGTGTCGTTATGAACTGCTTCGACTGTCACAACGAGACGTTAACTATTGCCGGCAGAATTACCAATAGAACCATAGTTGCTCATGGTAACGCATTAACAATACCTGGCACACTGTATGCCGCCGCAGTTGGCGGAAACTCGGTAGCCAGTCCTTCATTCTGTCTTAACTGCCATATTGGGGGGTACAATACGTCATCCGGTGGGCACGGAACCGGATCTGCCATTTCCTCAACAGCATCTAACGGTGATATGACTGCAGCCCGGTTCACCAACTGTGCCAGCTGCCATTTCAGTACAGGTTTCAAGCCCGCCCGCCCTCTCCAAGCTGCTGATGTCCATGGATTTAATGGTCTGGCAGCTACCGGAGGAGCATGGACGGCCGGGAATGGCAGTGGCATGAGACCGGTCGCCCTGATGAGAAACGTCGCCAGATGGGGAGCGTCGTCTTCACCACGTCCATCAACTGCACCGGGGTTAACCGGAACAGGTGCTACCTGTCAAACTTCATCCGGTAGTTTGGCCTCTACCGGCGGGGTTGCTTGCGGCAACAGCATGGGAACGTATACTCCGGGCGGCGCTTATTAATATTGATGCAGTCGCAAATTCTATCTGTCATCCCCGAATGACTCTATCGGGGATACGGTTTTTCAGGCAGTTACAAACCATATTCCCGCTCAAAATCGCTGCGGGAATGACAAATTGCGAGGGCATCAATATTTAGTAAATGGTTGTCTATCAAGCCCCGTCTGTAATGGCGGGGTTTTTTTAACTTATTCCAATTCCAGATCAAAGCGCCCTCTTCGTTGGCCCTTCGACTTCGCTCAGGACAGGCTCGTCTTCGGCTCCTCAACAAACTGATAGTATGCCTTCGTCGCCTCAATCCTCGCCGCCTTGACTGCATCTTTGATTTGAAATTGGTATTATATGTCAGAGCTAAAGGAATGTAATAACTGTCGATTACAGCTTTTGTGCGAAACTAAGTATTGATGCAGTCGCAAATTCTATCTGTCATCCCCGAATGACTCTATCGGGGATACGGTTTTTCAAGCAGTTACAAACCGGATTCCCGCTCAGAATCACTGCGGGAATGACAAATTGCGAGGGCATCAAGTAGTAGTTATTCAGGAGCGTTGTCATGAAAGTAAATAGTCTCTGAACGGGTTGTGGTGGAAAGTGGAGAAACTGAAATGATTGAAGTACCACCCCCGGATGAAACTGAAATTGAACAGTATCCAATTGCGCCCCGCTTTCATCCAGTCAACAGGTTAACGAGAAGATTATACGATTTCATGGCATCGGCCAAGCTGGCAATGGCATTACTCGTTGTAATCCTTGCGTGCTGCCTGGCGGGGGTCACCGTTGTCCGTGGTGACCAGGCGGGGACTCTGATATTCAATTCGCTCTGGTTCAATTTCCTGCTGGTGTTGCTGGTAATAAATGTTGCCTGCTGTTTTTTCGGCAGGATATGGGGAAGGCGGATTACCATCATCTCCTTCGGCATGATCCTGTTCCACCTCAGCTTCGTTTTTATTCTGGGAGGAATTGTCTACAACAGCCTGTTCTATTTCCGGGGAAATATCAGGCTGACTGAAGGAGAGGTTCTCCCCAGTGGTGACCCGCTAAGTTACGATGCGTTTGAAAAAGGGCGTTTTTTCAAATTTTCAAGTTTAAAAGGGGAAACGGCTCTTCTCAGGATGCATACCGGCTATAAGGTCTCAGGTGCGGACAAACGGGCCGCTTACGAAGTGTCGGTCGGTGAGGGGCCTGATAAACAGCAGGGACTGATTTACATTACTCACAAATTGACCCACAAGGGTTTCGATTATTTTAATAATAAGGAAGGCTACTCTCTGTTGCTTTCACTTTCCGATGTAAAGGGCAATTACATATACGGAGCCATTATTCCATTTCAAAGCATCAAAGAGGGGGAGGGATCCTTTAAATATTCAACAGGATATTCTGCTGACCAAGGGCCATATGCCGACGGAATACCTTTTCCGCAGCCGCCTGAAAAGCCTCTTTTCGGCTTGCAGGTTACGTACTTCCCTTCCAAGTTGAAGGAGCGAACCGGTGAAGCTGCGTTGCAGTTATTCTCGCTTACTGATAAAAACATGCCAAAAAGCGGCCCTCCGTTTGCAAGTGGTAAGGCTCCCATCGGGGAACCGTTTTCTGCCGGAGAGTACGTCCTGACGGTCAAGGATGTTCGCTATTGGGTGGGAATGCTCGTACGCTATGAACCTGGCAAACCTATTGTGCTGACGAGTTTATGGGTTGGGCTGGCGGGGATGATTATTACTACAATCGGCCGAATGTTCAAAAAGGGAAAACCCCGGGAAATTTGAACAGTGACAAAAATCACTACCCGATCTTCACCGTCTTATACAGAAAATTCTTGAAGCGAAACAGCTGCCGCTGTTCTCCATCTTTCCCAGCTCCATCCGCGAAAACCTTAAGATATCGCGCCACCGCCGGCATGGTCTTTCCCGCTTTGGCGCGCGCTTTCTCTATAACCATCCGCACCGTTTCCCGAGAAATATCGTTGCGCGAGAAGGGTTCATACATGTCTGTCCAGAAATCCCCCCCTGCTGCAATCCTGTCGATTATTTCACCCGCCAGTCGCTGGTCAAGATCATGGGTGCCTGAAGTCGTCGTGCTCCCTTCCTGCACTGTGCCCGCTATTGCCTCACGGATCGCTTCACCGGTGATGACACTTTTCCGCCGGAAAAACAGAGCCCTCAGCAGAATACTGCGCAGTTCACGGATGTTGCCTTTGTAATTGTGGCGCATGAGGATATCTTTGGCTTCTTTGGCAAGATAGGGTGGCGTTTCGCCGGTATCATTATCGGCACGGTAGGTGCGGTAGAGCTTGCCCAGAAAGTGGACCGACAGGTCGGGAATATCCTCGCGCCGCTCGTTGAGTGACGGCAGACGAATCGAAAGCTCTGAAAGGCGGTGATAAAGATCCTCGCGGAAACGACCGCCGGCGATCTCGTCCGCCAGATTCTTGTTGGTTGCGGCAACCAGCAGAACTCTGCTGTAGCGTTCTGCATTTTCACCAAGCCGCATGAATCCGCCATTATCGAGAAAACGGAGCAGCTGCACCTGGGTCTTGGGGTCGGCATCGCCGATTTCATCCAGAAAGACGATGCCGCCGCTGTTCTCTTCCAGAATACCGCGCCGGTCGGTATATGCTCCGGTAAAAGCTCCCTTTTTATGTCCAAACAGTTCCGAATAGGTCAGGTCGCCCGAATATGCGGCGATATTCGTTTTTTTGACAGGCAATTCTCCAACGGGATTGATATCGCGTCGATACAGCTCATTTAGCTTATTGTAGAGGTTATTGAAAAAGAATTCTTTTCCGGAGCCTGTCTGGCCGGTTACCAGTATTGAGGGGAGCCCGATGGTCGCTTCCTGCAGAATGTTGCGTGACCAGAAAACGATGCGGTTGAAGAGCGGCGGCGAGACGGTGTTGATAAAATCGACGACCTCCTGGGATTTTCGGCTGTTGCCGATGATGTTGCCCAGCCGGTAGGAGGAGACGTGCGGGTCCTTATAGGCGACATCGGTTGTGAGCCGGTTGACTTCGCTTTGAAGGCGCTCGATGCGCTGCAGATCGGATATATGGCGCGCCGTCAGGGAGCCGATGATCTGCAATATACGGCGATGCTCTTCACGGAAATAATCGTACAGCAGCGAATTGAGGCAGATAACGGCGATCACTTCGTCATCACAGATGATCGGAACCGCAATTTCGCTCTTCAGAAGGGCGCTCATGGAGCGATGGAACCCGTCTCCCTGAAGTTCGGATTCAACACGGGCGGTAATTTTCGGTTGCTTGGTAAAAGCGACGTATCCTGTCAGACTCCGTTCTTCCTTTGACAGCTCACTGCCGCCAACCATGAGCGGAGGGATATATTTTTTCAGCCATTCCTTGTTCTTGGCGCCGATAATTGCGCCGCTTTCGTCTTCTACCACCAGCCATCTTGCGCCGTCCCGCTCAGTCACAACGGCGATGCTGCCGGTATCGGCGCCGATCAGTTCCGTTGCTTTGGAAAGAACCCGGGTTAAAAACGGCTGCAGGCTCTCCGTCCGCTCATTGAGAAGATCACTGATTTCGGAGAGCACACGGATTTCGAGGTGCTCCCCTCCGACCTCGCTGATGACCTTCTCAACCATCTCGGCATGCGTCTGCAGCAGACCCATCTCGAAATCGCTGAACTGGTACAAATCATGAGAATAGTAATTAAGCAGACAGATTATGCGCCGTGTTTCCGGGTTGAAACGCGGGACGACGTACAGGGAACGGAGCTCCATTGATTCGGTCAAGGCGCGCTTCTGCAGATTGTGTTGTGACAGGTCAGAGATAAAAAGCGGTTTTAACAGGCGTTCATCCGTGATCACACCCTGATCGTTAATATAGTTTGATATTAATGACATTCCTTTGCGAAGATCGAGTGCGCCGAGCTGGTCATATTTTCTTTTAAGATGTTCATCCGCCGAAAAACTGGCAAGATTTTCCAGGGTACCCGCCACTCCCTCCTGATGAGTCGGCACCAGCACGGCAGCCAGGGACACTTTTTCAATAAGCTTAACTGCGGATCTGACCATCATTCCTGCCGCTTCGCGCGCCTTGAACTCCTCAAGACGCCGGGCAAGGCTGACCTGCTGGTGATAAATCCTGGCCTGATCAAGGTGGCCGGCTACAATGCCGGCCAACTCAGCCAGCTGCATTTTTGCCTGGCTGCCGAGAACTTCGCCGGGGTGATCCTGGTCAATGCAGAGAACCCCGATCGATTTTCCCATGCTGACGACCGGCATGACGTAGCTGGAGCGGAACTTGAAGCGGACGGCGCATTCATGGTCGAGCGAATTTTTCCCCGCTCCGGAGAGCTTGAAATCATGCGGGAGCTGGCTGACAAATACGTTGGAAACGATCGTTTCCTTCGAGATGATCGGAAAGGTCGTCTCGACAAGCTCTTTGCCGAGCGGACCGGTGGCATGGACGCAGGTAAGTGCCCCCCGGGTCAGGTCTTCCAGATAGATGCGGACCTGCTCGCACCCCGACAGCTGAGTGGCGTTTTCAGCCAGGGCATACAGCAGTTCTCCGAGATTCTCCTTGCCGTAGGCAGCGATTGCCGTCTGAAACTCTTTGAAGCGTGATGTAAACAGCATGAGTCAGCTGAGCCCTTTCCTGATCTGGTACAGTTCTTCGAAGTCCAGGCCGTTTTTCTCATAATACTCACGTTCCAGCTCTTCAACATAGAACCGGTCCAGCCCCGAGTTTTCAAGAAAATCCTCCCGCAGTCCCACATTGCGCTCCGCAATGACCTGCGGCAACAGCGAATGCAGGTACATGGCTTCTTTCTTGATGGTAAAGATGGTCTCGGTAAAGAGATGATCCGGGATGTCTGAACTGATTTTTTTCTTTGTCCTCAATTCCTCGACAACCTCGCGCCGCAATGCTTCCTGGTCAGCTTTTGTTGTAAACTTGGAGTAGAAATTCCTGATGCGGTCGCGCACATGCACCAGAAGAACAATCGCAATCCGCTCCTCCTGATCAATGCCGGTCAATTGATGATGCAGCTCTTCAATCGTTGACAAGCGCGCCTCAATCGCCACCAACCCTTCCATGAGGGTTTTTACCTTGCGGCGGCCGAAATTACCGAGATAGGCGTTTGTGAAGAGTTCCCTGATAAACAGCTCCTGAAAACAGTCTTTATGCAGGTTATCAAAGGCGGCCTTATGCTCCAGCAGACCACGCAGCATCTCTTCATTGATCCGGACGTTTTCCATGAAGGCCAGTTGGCTGATCAGATTGGATACGGTGTCGAATCGATCAAGGTAGGTAATGACATACGAAAATCCATCAAGGAGTGAAGAGTCGGCGCCGTCCCGGATTTTTTCATCACACTTCTTGCTGGCATCCAGCATCAGCTGATCGTAGGAATGATCCCGATTTTCCATCGCCTTTTTCTTCCCCTGGATCAGCTTGAGCATATCATCCCGGTCGATACGGCTCTCAATTTCGATCTCCCGGAAAAATATCCCTTCAAGAATTTCGCGGGTTGCTGCGATGTAATCCGGCTCCTGATCGTTTTTGAGATTGCGCCCCTTTTTCAGCATCTCATCCAGAGTATAAAACAGTGCCCCCGGAATTTTGTTGCGGACCGACAACGTTTTCAATCGGGTCAGCCGGGCATTATCAAGGTTGCTTATCTTGCCCCTGGTATTACACGTCAGCAGGATATTGCGGTACTCGTCTACAATCCGCTTGTTGGCCGGACTTCGGTACATGGCGTCAATTCTGATGCGCTCCTGCTGATAGCGGTCAATTTTATGGGTCGAGGCGACTGCAACCAGCCGCCCGAAATCCTCATCAGAAATTTTCTTGTTCTTGAAGTAGAAGCTTCGAAACAGGTCGCGATATTCACGATGGTGGCGGTTGATCAGTTTGACCACAAACAGCTGGGAGGATTGGTCGTTTAATAACGGGAACAGCTCTGAAATAATAACATCGTCACGCTCTTCACCGATGGCAGAGGAACGCTTGATGGTCTTGCCGAGCCGTTTAACCAGCTCTTCCTGCTGGCTCTTCAATTTGCGCGACAGCAGATTGGAGTGGACAAAGTAGAAATAGTTACAGACGGCATTCCCTTCGAAAAAAATGGTGTCATACGTTTCCGAGCCTGATGTGCGGTCACTGAAACGGACGACACCATCCTCGGCGGAGCGGGCCCCGTACATAACCAGGCGGTTGATGATTTCCGGTTTGGAGAGATCGGATGAAGGCTGATCAACCCCGAACATGTACTCGCAGAAATTGCCGCCGTTGCCCTGATAGCTGATCCCCTCAGGCGAAATGATCATTTCGTTGCCGGGAGAGAATATGCGCAGCTGGTCCTCCTCCTGGACAATATTGAAGAAATAGCGCTGGTAGGCATCGTTGCCCACTACCATGACAAAATATTCTGTCTGCTCTCCCATCATGCCGTGCAGCCGAATGTCCTTATGCATCTTTTCTCCTCACTCCGATTCAATCATTAATGTAAAATCAGGGTTGCTGCAGATGAAACTCCATGCCGTCATACGCCAATTCAAAGCCGGCCGGCAGCTTGACCCTTTCAGAATATGCGATCTGGTGGGTCAGATGAGTCAGAACCGTCCGGGGAGCTTTGAGCTTCCGGGCTGCGGCAATTGCCCCCGGAATATTGAAATGAAACGGGTGTTCTGCCCAGCGCAGGCCGTCTATCACCAGCAGTTCCAGCCCCTGCAGCAGTTCGATCGATGCATCCGGAATTGCGCTGCAGTCGGTCAAATAAGCAAAATTTCCGATCCGGTAGCCAAGCGACAAGGTTCTGCCGTGCAGCAGCGGTATCGGAATTATCGTCTGTCCGAACAGCTCGACAGGGGAGCTGATCTCGTGAGCAGCAAGCAATGGCGTGTACCCGGAACCTTCATGTTCATTAAATATGTAGCTGAAACCGCTCTGCAATGTTTCAAGTGTTTCCCGCGATGCAAAACAGGGGATAATCTCTTTGTGAATAAAATGAAATCCGCGCAGGTCATCGATGCCATTGACATGATCAGCGTGGGCATGGCTGAAAAGCACGGCATCAATGCGCCGGATATGCCGCCGCAGCGCCTGTTCTCTCAAATCGGTGGAGGTATCGACCAGGACGGTATGATCGTTATAGCAGAGCAGAAGTGATGCTCGCGTACGCTCGTCCCTGGGGTCGTCCGAGGTGCAGACCGGGCAGTCGCAGCCGACCATCGGCACTCCGGTGGATGTACCACACCCCAAAATAGTGATCTTCATGCCGGCCAACTTTCTAGTTAAGTCGCATGAAAATAACAGAATCGGGACAGGCAGGCAAGGTGGTTTTAGGGCCGGCTCATTGTTTGGAACCCATAGTCTCATGACCGTCATTGATATACTGCAACGAATATTTTACGTAGTTGCCAGGTGATTTTTTCAGCCATGCCATTTCATCCGGAGTCAGGTCGCGCTTGTATTTGGCCGGCGCACCCACCCAGAGAGTACGTGGAGGTATGACCGTTCCTTCGGTCACCAGCGCCCGTGCCCCTACCAGAGCACCTTCACCAACAACGGCACGGTCCATAACCACGGCCTGCATCCCGATAAAACAGCCGTTTTGCAGGGTGCAGCCGTGCAGCGTCACGCTGTGACCGACCGTTACGTCATCCCCGATGATCAGCGGCGCACCGGGGTCATCGGCATGCTTCTTGTGGGTGACGTGCAGCATGGAGAGATCCTGCACGTTGCTGCGGGCGCCGATACGGATGCGGTTGACGTCGCCGCGCACGACGCAGTTGTACCAGACACTCGATTGTGGCCCCATCTCAACATCTCCGATGATCACGGCGGTTTCGGCGATAAAGGCGGTTGGGTCGATGGTTGGGTGGATTCCCTGAAAGGCTCTGATCATGTAATTGTCCTTCGAAAAAATGGTGATTTTGCCTCGGAGTATAACCGCTCGAAAATGACTTGGCAATCGTGGCGTTTCAACTCGGGAAAGAAGATTAAACTACTTGTTGCCACGCTCTATTTTTGCTATGCTGCAAAGTCGATTTTGACCGACAAGGGGATCCCATAGGATGAAATTTACCAAGATGCAGGGCGCCGGAAATGACTACGTCTATGTGAACTGTTTTGAAGAGGCGGTCAGCGACCCGCAGCAGACGGCGATACAGGTTTCAAACCGTAATTTCGGGATCGGCTCGGACGGGTTGATCCTGATCATGCCGTCCGAGGTTGCAGATCTGCGGATGCGGATGTTCAACTCCGACGGCTCCGAGTCGGAGATGTGCGGCAACGGTATCCGCTGTGTCGCCAAATATGCCTACGATCACGGCATCGTCGCGAAGACCGAAATCACTGCCGAGACCGGCGCCGGTGTCCTGACGCTGCAGCTCTTTTCCGGAGCCGACGGGAAAATCGCGAAGGTGCGGGTCAACATGGGGCCGCCACGCCTGACGCGTGCTGAAATTCCCATGACCGGTGATCCCGGAGCACAAGTGATCGCTGAAGAACTGACTGTTCTGGAGAAAACCTTTAAAATAACCTGCGCTTCAATGGGTAATCCGCACTGCGTCATCTTTGTCGATGACGTTGCCGATTTTCCGGTAGCAACATATGGGCCGCTGATAGAAAATCATGAACTCTTTCCGCGCCGCACCAACGTAGAGTTCATCCAGATCATCTCACGGACCGAGATTCGTCAGCGTACCTGGGAACGGGGCGCCGGTGAAACCCTGGCCTGCGGCACCGGTTCCAGCGCCGTCACGGCAGCCTGCGTGTTGAACGGACTGACGGAGAAAAAAATCCTCAACCATCTGTCCGGCGGCGATCTTGAAATGGAATGGGCTGAAGACGGAAACATCTACATGACCGGCCCGGCCGTAGAGGTATTCAGCGGGGAAATAGCTCTGTAACGCACTGAACCTGCACAGCCGGAACAATTAGGGAAAAATCAAAGGCAATGGAACGCGGATCAAATCTGATTTAAGCGGATTTTCACGGATAAACCAAAACAGAAATTGATTTTAAAATCTGCGAAAATCCGCTCAATCCGCGTCATCCGCGTTCTATTGCATTTCAGGAATTTATGCCGCGTGCCGTTACTATCATAAATCTTGCTCTCGGGATCGCAATCATTGCCCTGCTGGCGGGAATCGCCACTGAGCGACTGTCTTCGGGTCTCGGCAGTACATTTCTGCCCAAAGGGGTCGCCACGGTCGCCGCTCCCGCCTCTGCTCCTCCCCGTACTGAAGATCTTTCCTTCTACGCGCCGATCCTTACGAACGGTCTGTTCGGTAAATCGACTTCAGGTCCGCTTACACCCATCACAAATGCTCCGACGGCAGCACAGGCCGCTCCTGCCACCGCACCGGCCGAGTTGATGCTGCTCGGTACCGTCGTCGGATCATTCCGTGAAACCTTCGCCCTGGTTCGACATACGACAAAACAGGAAGAACGGGTGTTCCGGCTGGGAGATCTGGTTTTTGATGCCGGACGTTTGGCTGAAGTCCGCAAGGAAAGCGCCTTTATCGTCATCAACAATAAAAAAGTCGAACTGCTGACCCCCATGACGCCGCCCGCATCGCCACAAACCGGCCAGCCGTCATCTGGAGCGCCTGCGAACACTGCGGTGGCCAGCATGGGATCGGGCAGATATGTTATCGATCAGCGTGCTCTCAATGCCGCTCTGGATAACCCGGCACAGGCGATGAGTGACGCACGTCTGCTCCCGAGTCAGAAGGATGGCAGAGTCGAGGGTTTTCGTGCTTCCGAGGTAAAACCGAATGGCGTGTTTTCAATGATCGGCATAAAAAATGGAGACGTTCTGTTGCGGCTGAACGATTTTCCGATGGATTCACCTGACAAGGCGCTGCAGTCATTCATCGCCCTCAAAGGGCAGAACCGGCTGAAGCTGGATATTATCCGCGACGGGCAGCCGCAGACGTTCAATTACGATATAAGATGATGAAAACCTTACCACCCCTAACCCCTCCTACCAAAAGTAGGCGCTTCCAAGCGAAATAGGAGGGGAACTTTAAAGCTCCCCTCCTTGATTAAGGAGGGGCTGGGGGTGGTTGCACTTAGAGAAGCAGTAATCTGGAGGCACACTTGACACGACATCTATCACGCATATTTTGTACAATTGTCCTGATGGGAACACTCTGTGCCACTCCGGCACTGGCCGCTCCCGGCAAGGGTGTAGTGCTGAATTTCAACGAGGTTGATATCTCCACCATGGTGAAATTCATCAGTGACCTGACCGGCAAAAACTTCATCCTCGATGATCGGGTCAAAGGGAAAATATCGGTTTACTCTCCCTCCAAACTCTCAACCGAAGAGGCGTATAATGTCTTTACCTCAGTACTGGAGTTGAAGGGCTTCACCGTCGTGCAGAGCGGCAAGGTCGCCAAGATAGTCCCGTCTTCAGCTGCCAAGCAATCAGGCTTCAAGCTGCTGCCGCAGGGGGAGCAGGCTCCGGTCAACGAGAGCTACGTTGCCCAGGTAATAAAGCTGGAATATATCACCGCTCAGGAAGCGCTGGCATTTCTGCAACCGATGGTTTCGAAAGATGGTCACCTCTCGGCATTTGGCCCCGGCAATCTGCTCCTGATGGTTGATTCGTCCATCAACATTCGCAAGCTGCATGGCATTCTGCAGACGATTGACACCGAGCGTACCCGCGACGGGCTTGAAATTGTCTATCTGAAAAATGCCTCGGCCGAAAGTGCCGCGACTACCGTTCGTCAGTGGCTGAGCGGCTCCGACGGCAAACCCGGCGGGCAGCCCGCTGCTCCCGGCGGGGGGCATACGACAACTGTTCTGGCGGACCAGCGTCTGAATGCACTGCTGATTTTCGGTAACGAAACAACAAAGAAAGGGATTCGCGAGCTGGTCGAAAAACTGGATGTCACCCCGCCTGAAGCAAGCAGCAAGGTCAACGTCTATTACCTGGAAAACACCGATGCGACCGAGATGGCAAAAGTCCTGGACGGTGTCGTCAAGGGGATTTCGGCCCAGGCGGCCACTCAGCCGGGCGCCGCCGCGCCGCAGGCATCCCCGTTCGACAGCGGCAAAGTTACCATCACTCCCGACAAAGGTTCCAATTCGCTCGTAATCATGGCCTCCCCCACAGATTACAGCAACCTGATTCAGGTAATAAAAAAGCTGGACCGCCGCAGCAAACAGGTCTTTGTGCAGGTGCTGATTGCCGAAGTATCTCTGGACAAATCCAGTGAAATAGGACTGCAAACCGGGGTGATCGGAGGCGGAAATCCCAACAGTACTCTCGCGGTGGCCGGATTGTACGACCCGCTTGGAACTCTCGCCACTGTTGGTGGTCTTCTCACCGCTGCGGGAATCTCTCCAGCCGCCAGCCCGGTCAATATTACCGCGGTACTCAAGGCGCTCGATAAAAAAGGGCTCTTGAACATCCTCTCCACCCCCAACATCCTGACCTCCGACAACAAAGAGGCGGAGATCAACGTCGGCGAAAACGTACCGTTCCAGGGATCATCGACCGTCACGACCGGCTTCCAGACGACCTCCGTCGAGCGCAAGGACATCGGCATCAACCTGAAGATCAAGCCGCAGATCAGCGAGGGTGACTACATCCGCCTGGATATCAATCAGGAAATTTCTGCGGTGAAGGACAGCAAAGGACAGGCGATCGACCTGATCACAACCAAGCGCTCGGCCAAGACCAGCGTTGTGGTAAAGGACAAAGAGACGGTTGCGATCGGCGGGCTGATCCAGGACACCGAAGAGGAAACTATCACCAAAGTGCCGCTGCTCGGAGATATCCCACTTTTGGGATGGCTCTTCAAGACCAAATCGAAGGTTCGCAAAAAAACCAACCTGATGATCCTGCTGACGCCGCACATCGTCAAAGATGCGGCCGACCTCGCGGAGATGACGCGAATCCAGCGCCAGTCATTCGGGGACGCGACGAAAAAGAGCGAGCCGGTCGACGTTCAAAAAGAGATTTCCGGCAAATGAGCAGTACCATCGTGAGCAACCCGGATGAGTTGACCGCTACCGCCGGCAGACTGGGAATACAGTGTCAACTTGAAATTAAGACCGATGAGGTCGATGCCGGACTTCTGAATCGTCTCCCCCTGACGTTTGCACGAGCCAACTCCATCTTGCCGCTCTGCGAAGTAGACGGGATTGTCAGGGTTGCCGTTTCCAGCGCCGCCGGTCTGCTGCAGCTTGACGAACTGCGCCTGTTGTACGGGAAACCGATCGAAGCGGTACTGGTACCGGCCCCGCTGTTAGCCGACGTCATCAACCATGTTTACGCAGGCGTTTTCGGGACAGCCCGCGAAGTCCTGCAGGAACTGCAAGGGGAAGATCTCTCAACGGTTGCCACCGAACTGAACAACCCCAAGGATCTGCTCGATCTGTCCGATGAAGCCCCGGTTATCCGCCTGCTGAACTCGATTCTTTCGGAAGCGGTAAAGGAACGGGTCAGTGACGTCCATGTTGAACCGTACGAGCGGGATCTTCTGGTCCGCTTCCGCATCGACGGTATCCTCTATGAAAAGCTCTCCCCCCCTAAAATTATCCAGGATGCCCTCGTTTCGCGTATCAAAATCATGGCCGGTCTCAACATCGCCGAGAAACGGCTGCCGCAGGATGGTCGTATCCGCGTACTGGTTGCCGGCCGTGATGTTGATATCCGCGTTTCGATCATCCCGACCCACTATGGCGAGCGGGCCGTATTGCGTCTGCTTGACAAGAAGAAAGGAATCCTCTCTCTGACCGACATCGGGCTTGGGGAACGTGGTGTACGGACGCTGGAGCGGATGCTGAACCGGACGAGCGGCATCATTCTCGTGACCGGTCCGACCGGCAGCGGTAAATCTACGACTCTGTACGCCGCGCTGAACCGGGTCAATTCCACTGAGAAAAACATCATTACCATTGAAGATCCGATCGAGTACCAGATCAAGGGTATCGGCCAGATCCAGGTCAATCCCAGGATAGATCTGACCTTCGCCGCCGGTCTCCGTTCAATTCTGCGCCAGGATCCGGACATTATCATGGTCGGCGAAATCCGCGACGCCGAAACGGCCGAAATAGCCATTCAGGCCAGTCTGACCGGACATCTGGTGCTTTCGACCCTGCATACCAACGATGCCGCCACCGCCGTAACCCGCCTGGTTGATATGGGAATCGAACCGTTCATGATCGCGTCCTCTCTGTCAGCCGTTGTTGCCCAACGTCTGGTGCGGGTAATCTGCCCGCATTGCCGGGAAGAGTATCGTCCGGTTGAGCAGCATTCCGGAGTAAACCTCCCTGAAAAGCTGTATCGCGGCCGCGGCTGTGATGCCTGCTTCGGCCTCGGCACCCTCGGACGGACCGCCATCTATGAAATCATGCCGATTGATCAGGAGCTTTGTTCGATGATCATTCGCCGTTCACACGCCGGTGAAATCAAGGAATATGCGGTGGCACACGGTATGAAGACTCTGCGCGATGACGGCATTGCCCGGGCCGCAGCAGGAATTACCACCATCGAAGAGGTTCTGCGCGTTACCCAGGACGATTATGCCGACGTTCCGTTATAAAGCCTACACCCCCACCGGTTCATCGACCTCCGGCACGGTTGAGGCCGATTCCGAACGGCAGGCGATGCTGCAGCTTAAAGGCAAGGGGCTGCTGCCGCGCGAGGTAGTGGAAGAGGGAGGCGCCGGGGGTCGCTCCGGGTCGTTCTCCTTCCGCCGTGGTGTTCCGGCCGACGAACTGTCGCTCTTCACCCGTCGCCTTGCTACCCTGGTGGCGTCGTCCGTGCCCCTTTTCGAAGCGATGGGGTCGCTCTGCGAGCAGGAGGAGAACGGACTCCTTCGTCAAGCCCTCGTCCGGGTAAAAGATCGTATTGCCGAAGGGGCCTCCCTGTCACGCGCGCTGGCGGCGGAGCCGGATATTTTCGGCGAAAGCTATGTCAGCATGGTGGCGGCAGGTGAGGCCGGCGGCGCACTTGATGCCGTGCTTGAGCGGCTGGCTGATTTTCTGGAGGAGCAGGAACAGGTGCGGAGCAAAGTCACCTCTGCCCTGGCATATCCGATCCTGATGATTCTGGTGGGGGGTGGGGTCATGCTCTTCCTGCTGACAGTCGTCATCCCCCGTATCGTGACTATTTTTGAGGACAGCAAAGCTGCTCTGCCGCTGATCACGATCATCCTGATCAAAGTCAGTCATTTTCTGCAAGGATATTGGTGGATCCCCACCGCCCTGATCATCGCCTCCGTCCCCCTGTATCGCAAAGCCATGAAGCGCGACGCCCTGCGCTTGAAACGTGACGCCCTGTTGCTGCGACTCCCGATGGCCGGAGGAATGCTGCAGCGCCTGATCCTTTCCCGCTTCGCCCGGGTTCTGGGACTGCTGCTCTCCAGCGGGGTGCCGATCATGCGGGCTCTGGAGATTACCGGCGAGGTCGTGGTCAACCGGGTTTACCGCTCGTTTCTGCGCGTGGTGATGGAGGAGGTTGCCCAGGGGGGGAGTCTGTCCGGAAGTCTGAAGAAGAGCCCTCTGTTCCCTCCGCTTCTGGTGCATCTGGCGGGCGTCGGCGAGAAGAGCGGCAATCTGGAAGTTATGCTGGTAAAGGCCGGCGTCGCCTATGAGCGCGAGTTCAGCGCCCGCCTGACCCGTCTGATGGGGCTGATGGAGCCGCTGCTGGTCCTGGCGATGGGAGTGGCGGTCGGCATCGTCGTCCTGGCGGTATTGCTGCCGATTTTCGAGTTGAATCAGCTGATCAAGTGATAAGGAAAAAGGAACAGGAAGCCTGATTTTAAGGAGGCACTCAATATGACAAATCTTGCTCGTACGATAATGGATGAAGCCTTGTCACTTCCACCGCTTGAACGTGCCGGTCTTATAGAAGAACTTCTTGCAAGCTTTAATCGTCATTCCCGTGCTGCAGTTGATAGCGCCTGGGCAATTGAGGCAGAAAGACGCATTGACGATTTTGATGCAGGTGAAACAACCGCAATTTCACTTGAGGAATCACGGGCACGGATAAATTGTCGGCACAAAACGTTGCCTCACACATCGATTCCCTTTTGCAGTTATATACCAGAAGCGTGATACATGGATTCTTGTCATTGCAGTTATGCACCTGAAAAGGCATCCTGACTTTTGGAAAGGGCGTTCAGCCGAATAATCCAGTTGAATCTGTTGATAAAGTCGGAAAATTCAGTGCGTGGCACCCCAGTCTGTAAATAATTACAGCTCTTGCTTTTCCAAATAAATGTTCCATTTGGGAAGATCACCGGTTCACGCGCGTGCGCGTGTGGAGCCGGTCAACAACGAGTTGGACGACAAGAGAAAATAACATGAAAAAGCAAGAAGAATATAACAGCCTTGTCCACCGGAGAAAAAGTTGCCAATCTTGCCGAGGATTGGTGAATGCAGCCGTGTATGAAGACGGTAAATTCGACTCTTTTGAAATCGGACCGTGGACTTTATGGCAAGGCAACTTAAATGCAAAAATCATGATTGTGGGCCAAGACTGGGGTGGCAAAACGTATTTCGCAAAGTGGAAAGGTGCTGATCAGCCTTCAGGAAATCCAACAAATGCAAACCTTCAGAAGCTATTACGCCAACTCGACATTGACATCAAAGGCCCACGCGAACCACAGGATCACAAGATATTTATGACTAATCTAATTCTTTGCCTTAAAGACGGAGGTCTACAAGCACCGATACAAAACGAATGGCTTCATAATTGCGGCGAAGAGTTTTTCCGAAATCTAGTTGAAATCATCCGTCCCCGAGTGGTCTTGGCTTTAGGCAAAAGAGTTTCAGAGGCAATACTCAATCTTTATGGAATTCCCCACCGTAAAACATTGACTCTCACCCAATTGATGCAGAGCGGTCCTTTCAGCCTATTTGACACTACGTACCTGTTTCCTGTGTATCACTGCGGTGCCGGCGGAGTTAATAGAAATAGGTCATTTGAAGATCAGAACACTGACTGGAAGAAAGTTGCCAGCTGGGTAATAAAGAATAGCGCTCAGGCCATGACCGGCGATAACAGCCTACCTTTTTTTAAAAATTCACCGTTGCATTGACTGCGTCAATGACGTATAGTTACCTCATGATCATTATCGAAACCCCCATATTTACCAAACAGCTTTTATCCAACCTATCGGACGAGGAATATCGTCTGTTTCAGGCCACATTGCTGGAGCGACCTGATGCTGGGAAAGTTATTCCTGGCGGAGGTGGACTCCGTAAAGTTCGATGGGGCTTGGAAGGGCGAGGCAAGAGTGGGGGCGCAAGAATAATCTACTACTGGTTTACGGAGAGAGGTACTATTCTGCGGTTGTTCATGTATCCCAAAAACGTGCAGGAGAACCTTACACAAGACCAACTTAAACAACTCAAGAAGATCGTTGAGGAGGAATATTATGAATGATGAACTTTTTCAGGAACTGTTGGCAAGCGTGAAGCAAGGTGCAGAGATAATGAAAGGCACAATGCAACCCTCTCGAACATTTGAATTCCCAGAAACCGAGGTTCGCGCTTTACGTGAGCAATTTGGGCTTTCACAAGATAAGTTTGCAGACCTTGTGGGGATCAGTGTAGGAACATTGAGAAACTGGGAGCAAGGCCGACGTAAACCGGAAGGCCCAGCACGTGTGCTTTTGCGGGTAGCATCCCGTCATCCAGAAGCACTTTTAGACATTGGAAGGGAACAGCCAAAACGAGCAGACCGCACACCATCGCACTCAACCGGACGAACTAAAAAGCTTCGCGCAGCCTAAACCTGCCTTCAGCGTCAGAATCCATGAACAAATCAACACCGAGAAAAATCCAATTTCCAACCAAGAAAGTTCGACCCGCCCAAAAACCGGCGGGTCAACTTCATGCCCGTTGAACACAAGCAAGCTTTGATCTCTCGGTGAAAAATCCTGATGGTGGTGAGGTGGTTGTACATCGTAGTCCGCTGAATATTATGGAAGAAATTTCACGCCGAGACGCGGAGAGCGCAGAGATTCTTGCAAGGATCAGGGAACTGCTGTCAAACGGTAAAGGAGCATAACTAATGTCTGAGGATATTCGCTGGAAACAACGCTTTAATAACCTGCAATCAGCTTATGCCATGCTACGTCAGGCGGTTGCCGCCAATGCTGACCGGCCTGATGATGACCTGATTCAGTTGGCGCTGGTTAAGTCCTTTGAGATGACTTTTGAGCTGGCGTGGAAAACCATGAAGGATTATCTCAAATTCAACGGCATCGATGTCAAGCTGCCGAGAGAGGTTATCAAGCAGGCGTTTGCCAATGACATTATCGTTGACGGTCAAATATGGATCGACATGCTTGAAAATCGTAATGTGATGGCTCGCGTGTATGATGAAGCCCTTGCACATGAAGCGGTGTGCCGGATTTGCCAGAACTATATGTCGGCGCTGCAACAGTTGCATGATTTTCTGTTGGAGAGGGTGGCCTGATGTTTGGTTTGAGCGAACAGACACTGGAGCTGATTTCTGGCTGTATTAATCGATTTTCTGAGATCGTCTGGGTGAAAATCTATGGTTCCAGGGCCAGGGGAGATTTTCAGCGTGGTTCGGATATTGATCTGGCATTCAGCAGCCCCGTGGACTATTCGGCTGAGTTGCATGAAGCACTTGATGAACTGCCAACGCCTTACCTGTTTGACGTGACGCATTACGAAACTCTGCGGCACAAAGAACTCAAGGAGCATATCGAGCGGGTCGGGGTGGTTTTTTATGAGCGGGAATAGAACCAAAGTTAATAACAACAATATGAGGAGGAACGATGCAGATCAAGTTTGGCACTGATGGCTGGCGGGGAGTTATTGCCCGTGATTTCACCTTTGAAAATCTTTCACTGGTGGCACAGGCCACCATGGATTATCTGAACCGTGCGGGTCTGGGGGATAAAGGGCTGGTAATCGGCTATGACCGTCGCTTTATGTCGCGGGAATTTGCCATGAGGGTGGCGGAGATCGCGGCCGGAAACTTTATCCAGGTACGTTTGACGGAGGATTACGCCCCGACGCCGGCGGTTTCATGGGCGGTACGTGAGACCGGCTCCGGGGCCGGCGTGATGATCACCGCCAGTCATAATCCTCCCGAGTACAATGGTTTTAAAATCAAGGAGGCTTTCGGCGGTTCCGCCCTCCCTGCCACAACCGGAATAATTGAAGAAATCGTTGCGTATAACCGGGAGAATGCCCGTCGTGTCATATCGGTTCCCTTCGAGGAAGCCCTGAAAAAGGGGAATATTGAACTTTTTGACCCGTGTGAAGGATATTTCCATCAGATCAGCCGTTATGTCGACCTTGATCTGATCGCACGAGCCGGGATAAAAGCCGTGGTTGATCCGATGTACGGATCCGGCAGCGGTTTTATACCGCGCCTGCTCCCCGGGGTTGACGAAATCCACAACTGCGAAAATCCCTCGTTCGGCGGAGTGCCGCCTGAACCGATCGGGCAGAACCTGCAGGAATTATCTGCACTGCTCAAGGGCGGAACATACCAGGTCGGCCTGGCGCTGGACGGTGATGCCGACCGGATCGGCGCAATTGATGAGAATGGGGACTTCTTTTCCTCTCACTGCATCTTTACCGTTATCCTGCGGCATCTGATCGAATATAAGAAGCTGACTGGAGCGGTGGTCAAGACGGTTTCGACGACCCGTATGGTGGATCTGCTGGCCGAAAAATTCGGGCTGGAACTCTTTGAGACACCGATCGGTTTCAAACATATCTGCGAGCTGATGCTGGAGCGCGACATTCTTATGGGTGGCGAGGAGTCCGGGGGACTGGGGGTGAAGGGGCATATCCCGGAGCGGGACGGAATCCTGATCGGATTGCTGCTGCTGGAGGCGGTCGCGGTCAGCGGTAAAGGGCTGCGGCAGTTACTTGATGAGACGATGGACGATATCGGGCATTTCTATTATCAACGAATCGATCGACGTATCGAAGATGCCGCCAAAGAGCAGCTGATCGCAAAACTGCGCACAAACCCTCCGACCGCGATTGATGGTCAACGAGTTGTGGCCACCAATTTCAGCGATGGATTCAAATTTATTTTTGAAAGCGGTGACTGGCTGCTTATCCGCCCGTCCGGAACCGAGCCGGTTTTGCGTCTGTACAGCGAAGCGGGATCGCTGGATCAGGTCGAGCGCTTTCTGCGCCAGGCGGTAATGATCGCCGGTTGCTGAAATGCTTCGGTTTTTATGGCACATAGAACGGTCCGGTTTTGGACGTTGATTAGAAAGCTGCAGATGGCGAAGCCCGAAGCGGCTTTCTAATTAGCAAACTCAATCCTCTGAAGGGTTTCGGATGGGGAGTGGACGGCAAGAAACGGGCGAAGAAGCAGAATGGAAGGTTGTTGCAGGGGAGGACGTGGGATGCGGTGCCTGTACCTGCGACAAATATCCAAATTCAAAACCTGACACTGTAGTTTTCCCTTTTCAGTTGACTCCAGCGAGGAAACCGTGTATTAGAACCACCTGAATTTACGATGATATGAAGGGGCGAATGATG
>JANNLB010000204.1:0-24567 GCA_031396605.1 Geobacter sp.
GCCGCCTCATTATTAGTGTGATGATTTTGCACTGTTTTCAGGAGCCGGCTTCAATTTCTTTTGACTTTCATCATCCCGGTCTGCTACAAACCTCTCCACAATTGTTTCACAACGTCGAATTGGTGCTGTGCTGTGAAAGCACGGTTAAAAGGGAAGAAGGTTAAAATCCTTCGCTGACCCGCAACTGTAACAGGCGATGAACGCCGCACTATGCCACTGGAATTTTCCGGGAAGGCGCGGCCAGTAAGATGACCCTGGAGCCAGGAAACCTGCCATTCCGATGCTGTTTTGGGACCTCCGTGGAACGAGGGGCCGAAGCCTGGTCGTATCTGTTTTCCCGGTTTTCGAGCCTCTGCCCTTTTCATGGTCAGGGGCTTTTTTCATTTTTGGTTAGGAGGAGAACATGGCACATATAATCTTCATAACCGGCGGAGCGCGCAGCGGCAAAAGCATCTTCGCTGAAAAACGGTCCCTGGAGTTCGGGGCGCCGCTATGTTATCTGGCGACGGCTCAAACTCTGGACAGCGAGATGGATGAACGCGTCAGGCGGCACCGTGAAAGGCGCGGTGTTGAATGGCATACGATCGAGGAGCCGATTCACCTGTCTCAGGAACTGGCACGCTGTGATGGCAAGTATCAGGCGATTCTGGTCGATTGCCTGACGCTCTGGCTCTCCAATCTGCTGTTCAGATATGAAGCCGCTGCTGAACTGCGTGAAGAACGGATTCATGAGGATCTGCTGCGATTGAAGGATACGCTGCAGGGGATGGTTACGCCGGTTATTCTGGTCAGTAACGAGGTCGGCATGGGGATCGTGCCGGATAATAGTCTGGCGCGGATGTTTCGGGACATTGCCGGCAGGGCAAATCAGACTCTGGCGGCTGCGGCGGATGAGATGCATGTCGTCATCAGCGGGATTCCGTTGAAATTGAAGTAATCAAGAAAAGGAGATTACAGCATGGACATCATCAAAGACACACTTGCACGCATCAAACCGGTCAGCCCTGAACTTCTGCAGCAGACACAGTCCAGGCTGGACAACAAGACCAAACCGCTCGGTTCTCTGGGGCGACTGGAAGAGTTTGCCCGGCGCATTGCTGCAATCAGCGGCAGTCCAGATCCGGACATTTCGAAGAAGATCATTTTTACGTTTGCCGGAGACCACGGAGTGACGGAAGAGGGCGTCTCACTGTTTCCCCGGGAAGTCACCCCCCAGATGGTCCTGAACTTTCTCTCCGGTGGCGCCGGAATCAATGTGCTGGCCCGGCACGTCGGCGCGGATGTACGGGTCGTTGATGTCGGAGTGGATTATGATTTCGCCGACACGGCCGGCCTGATCCGTAAAAAAGTTGCCCGAGGCACGAAAAATTTTGCCAAAGGTCCGGCCATGACACGTGAAGAGATGCTGGCCGCACTAACGGTCGGGATCGAACTGGCCGACCAGTGCAAGGCCGAAGGGGCGGGACTGGTCGGGACCGGCGAAATGGGGATCGGCAATTCGACGCCGTCATCAGCCATTATCGCTGCCATTTCAGGCAAAACAGTGGCCGAAGTGACCCATCGCGGAACCGGCATCGGCGACGAAGCGCTAGCCAATAAAATACGGGTCATCGAACGGGGATTGACACTCAACAAGCCTGATCCAAACGACCCGCTCGATGTGCTGGCTAAAGTCGGAGGACTTGAAATCGCTGCCATCGCCGGGTTGGTTCTGGGGTGTGCGGCCAATTCAATTCCGGTCGTGATCGACGGCTTTATCTCCACAGCCGGAGCCCTGATCGCTTCGGAACTGCATCCTGATGTCCGGGATTACATCTTTGCCGCCCATCAGTCGGTGGAAATCGGTCATAGCTTTATGCTGGAGAGGATCGGCGCCGAGCCGATTCTTGATCTCAAATTCCGGCTGGGCGAGGGAACCGGGGCGGCACTGGCCATGACGCTGATCGAGGCAGGGGTCAAGGTGCTGAAGGAGATGGCGACCTTCGAACAGGCCGGGGTATCGCATTGATAAGTCAATCCGGTTAAAGGCAATAGCACGCGGATGACGCGGATTGAGCGGATTCACACGGATTTTTAAAGCAAAAATAGTAAGCCGGTTTTACCCCGGAATCTTTTTATGTTTATCAGCGTAAATCCGCCGAATCCGCGTCATCCGCGTTCCATTAAGATTTTTGCTGTCAGGATTTTTATTATGCGCCTCTATATCATCGCCATGCAGTTTCTGACGATCATCCCGCTCCCGCTCAAGATTCGCTGCGAGAAGGAGGATCTGGGACGTTCGACCGCGCTCTTTCCTCTGGCAGGTTTGACGATCGGTGCCCTGCTGGTCGGGTTGAACTGGCTGATTTCCCCCTGGCTGGCCCGGCCGCTCTGTGACGCCCTGTTGATCACGACTCTCGCGGTGCTGACCGGTGGATTACATCTTGACGGGCTGGCCGATGTCTGTGACGGACTTGCGGCGCGTGGTGGCCGGGAACGGTTTCTGGCGGTCATGAAGGATTCACAGGTGGGCGCGGTCGGAGCGGTCGGGCTGGTGCTGGGTCTGCTGCTGAAATGGCAGGCGCTTGTGGCGGTGCCGATTGAACTCAAGTGGCAGGCACTGCTGCTTTTTCCCGTACTGGCCCGTTTTGGCCAGGTGTTGACGCTTACCGGAGCCCGCCATGCCCGTCAAGATGGTTTGGGAGCTGTGTTTGTCAGGGGGACGGGCGCCGGCGCGCTTTTTCTGGCATTTTTGACTGCTGCCTCCGCCAGCGCCTGTCTGCTCGGTATCAAAGGGGTACTTGCCATGGCTGCGGTCTGCCTGCTCACCGGTGCCGGACGGCTGTTTTTTCAGCGTCGACTCGGGGGATTAACCGGCGACACGGTCGGCTGCATCAGCGAACTTAATGAAATCATGTCGCTCATTGTTATTTCGGCAGTAGTGTAAGCTTCCTTCGGCTCCTTCTCTTCGGCTCCTTCCCTTCGACTCCGCTCAGGGAACATACGTTAGGCTGAGCGGAGTCGAAGCCAAAATCATATTCCAAAAGGACACCATCAAGTGCAGACACAAATCGAACAGGCCCGTCAGGGCATCCTGACTCCCCAGATGACCGCAGTCGCTCTTAAAGAGGAACTCTCCAACGAGTATATCCTCCATATGGTTGCCGAGGGGAAGATCGTCATCCCCTGGAACCACAATCGCAAACCGCAGGCGGTCGGCATCGGCAAGGGACTCTCCACCAAGGTCAATGCCTCCATCGGCACCTCATCGGACATCATCGACTATGAAGCCGAGATCAGAAAGGCGCTGGCAGCACAGGAATCCGGCGCTGACACTCTGATGGAACTCTCCGTGGGAGGCGACCTTGACCGCGTCCGGCGCGAAGTGATCGCTGCCGTTGACCTGCCGGTCGGCAATGTTCCTCTCTATCAGGCGTTCTGCGAGGCGACCCGCAAATACGGCGATCCAAACAAGCTGGAAGAGGAGATGCTCTTCGACATTATCGAGCAGCAGTGCGCCGACGGCATGGCCTTCATGGCGGTACACTGCGGCATCAACCTCTGTACTATCGAGCGGCTGCGCAAGCAGGGATACCGCTATGGCGGGCTGGTCTCCAAGGGTGGGGTCAGCATGGTGGCATGGATGATTGCCAACAACCGCGAAAACCCGCTTTACGAGAAGTTCGACCGGGTCGTCTCGATCCTCAAAAAGTACGATACGGTACTTTCCCTTGGCAACGGTCTACGCGCCGGGGCGATCCACGACTCCTCCGACCGGGCCCAGATCCAGGAGCTGATCTTCAACTGCGAGCTGGCGGAGATCGGCCGCGACATGGGGTGTCAGATGCTGGTGGAGGGGCCGGGACACGTGCCGCTGGACGAGATCGAGGGAAACATCCAGCTGCAGAAGCGTATGAGCGGCGGAGCGCCATACTACATGCTCGGCCCGATCGCCACCGATGTGGCCCCCGGATTCGATCACATCACCGCAGCCATCGGCGCTGCCCAGTCAAGCCGCTTTGGCGCCGACCTGATCTGTTATATCACTCCGGCCGAACACCTGGCACTCCCCAATGAGGAAGATGTTCGCATGGGTGTCAAGGCGGCAAAAATTGCCGCCTATATCGGAGACATGAACAAATATCCCGAAAAAGGACGTCAGCGGGACAAGGAAATGTCGAAAGCCCGCCGTGATCTGGACTGGGAGAAGCAGTTCCAGCTGGCGCTCTACCCGGAGGATGCCCGCGCGATCCGCGCCAGTCGAACCCCGGAGGACGAGGACACCTGCACCATGTGCGGCGACTTCTGCGCCTCGCGCGGTGCGGGCAAACTGTTTGCGGGTGATTTAAAGGGTGATAAGCTGTGACATCACTTCTCCGGAGCATATCTTGACACCGCATACCCGCATCCATCTCATCCGCCACGGCCAGGTGGCCGGCTTCGATCAGCCGCGTTACAACGGCCAGTCCGACGTAGCGCTGACCGATTACGGCGTCGAACAGTATCATCGTATCAAGGAGCGTCTGGCGGATGCGAAAATTTCGGCCTGCTATACGAGCGATCTGTCGCGCTGTACGATCGGCGCCGGAATAATCTGCCAGGCGTTCGGCATAGAGCCGGTTGTCCGCCGTGAGCTGCGTGAGTTGAACATCGGTGTATGGGAAGGGCTGACCTGGCAGGAAATCGAGTCCTCCTGGCCTGACGGCTGGCAGTCACGACTGTCTGATCTGGTTAATTATCGGGTTCCGCAGGGAGAGAATCTGCTGGATGTTGAAGCACGTGTCATGCCGGTAATCAATGAGGTCGTGAAACAGCATAAAGGGGAGGAGGTACTGGTGGTAGGGCACGGCGGAGTTAATCGCATCGTGCTGCTCAATGCCATCGGAGCGCCTCTGGCAGGGATGTTCAACATAGAGCAAAATTACGGATGCCTGAATATTATCGACTACTATGCCGACGGTCGGACGACGGTGAAGCTGCTGAATGGATGATGATACGTACGCCCCGATAGCTACATATCTGGTATTTGTTGCAGGATTGAGGTACAATACAGCGGTATCCCAATCCATGCAGGCACCTGTTGTCGGCACTTGTCAGGTAACAGAATGTCCCATCAAACCCATATCAGCGATTACAGCCGCTACTTCAGACCGAGACAGAAGGTGTACCTTGTCAATATGTCGGAGGAACGAAACAGTGAGATTTACGAGTCGCTGAGCGGTGTTGTCACCTCAAGTCATATGGATTCACTTGAGATCATGAGCATTCATGGCGGGCACGGTGCGCATGACGGTGATGTCGGGAAAAAAACCTACAAGCTGACATGCGAGGCCTTGGGAAGCGGTATCCAGGTGCTGGCCGACCTGACCGGCATCACCGACGGCACGATCCTTCAATTCCGCATGCACGGCACACTGGAGATGTTCCAGCGCCGCATTGTTCCCCGCACTGAGTACTCTGCTTCGGTCTACCAGCTGCGCGGAAGTTTCCCGCTCACTTTTTTCAAGAAGGAGTGGAAGCGGGTCATTGACCAGCTGCGCATCAATGGCGTACTGCCGGGGCTGATCCTGGAAAAGACCTCGCTCAACCTGAGCGCGGGCGGGATCGGGCTTACGGTTAATGCAATCGACAAACAGCCGCCGCTCTCGATGTTTATTATCGCACTGGATGATGGCCTGCCGGTCTGTGCCATTGTAGAGATCATCTGGGAAAAGCGTGTGGATGATGTGGCGCACTGCGGATTTCGCTTTATTCATATCCTCAAGTCCGATCAGGAGCGTATCAACAACCGTATCAGCAATGAAATGTTGAAAAGCGGCGGCACCCATCTGGACTACAAGCGCAATTGGGTGCTGGTGGACAAGATGGTGTCGAGCGAAAGGAAACCCGAATGAATTCTTTGCCGCATCTACAATCGCTTGAAATAACATACAAAAGGAACAAATGATGAGATCGCAAGGCCCACGAACCGTTGCCCTCCCCAGTGCCGACCAGGCAGCGGCGCTTATCAAAAAACTGCGCGGTGAGACAGATAGCAACTCCAACTACCGGACGAAATCGTTGAAGATTCACGGCACTGTCTGTGCCAAGTGCGGCCGCGAGTTCGATCAATCCAGCATTAATCTCCTGACCGTTCACCACAAGGACGGAAATCATCACAACAATCCACCCGATGGATCAAACTGGGAAAATCTCTGCACCCATTGCCATGACGATGAACATTCGCGCGGGGTGCTGGGGGAGTACTTTTCCGGAACTACATAAATGTGGTTCAAGGATTATTTGAAGTTCTGATAAATCAGCCGCCCCACCAGTGCGAGAACCATTGCAATAAACACCGGCCTGATGAAGGCGGTGCCCCGTTTAATGACCATTTTCGATCCGACTCTCGCCCCCAGAAACTGTCCGGCCCCCATCACAATCCCTTCTACAAAACGCACCTGACCGACTGACAAAAAAAATATCAGCGCCACAAAGTTGCTGGTAAAATTCATGACCTTTGTTGTTGCTGTAGCCCGCATCATGGAGTAGCCGAGCAGCATCATGAGCGCCATCGTCCAGAACGAACCGGTTCCCGGGCCGAAAAAACCGTCATAAAACCCGATGATAAGTCCAAACAGCAGGTAGAACAGCCCGGCCTTCATCCGGGCATGAGAATCCTCTGCTCCAAGGCGTGGTGAAAGCAGGGTATAGACCGCGATGGCAGCCAGCAGCCAGGGAATCAGCTGTTTGAGCAGAGATGCGTCCAGAAGTTGAACAGCCCAGACGCCCAGTGCCGCTCCCACCGTTGTCCAGATGATACCGGCCCGGCAATCGCTCAGTTTTACAGTACCCGCCCGCACAAAATGGAGCATGGCGCTGCCGGAACCGAAGGATGCCTGGAGTTTGTTCGTGCCGAGCGCTACCTGAGGGGGGAGTCCGATGCCCATCAATATGGGTACGGTGATCAGACCGCCGCCACCGGCGATGGAGTCTACGAGTCCGGCGACAAAGGCTGCAATAAAGAGAAGAGGGAGGAGGATTTCAGACGACACGGCACTAAATGGCTTTGGACCATGACAGGCGCTCTTCCAGCCAGCGGGAGAGACTGGTGAACGCGTAGCAGAGGATGAAGTAGATTACCGCAATGAACATGAATATCTCGGTCGGGAAAGCCATGGTGCGGTTGTTGATCTGGGTGGCTACGTGGGTCAGTTCTGAAACGCCGACGATGAAAGCAAGAGAGGTATCCTTGATCAGCGATACGAATTGATTGACGAATGAGGGAATCATGTTTCGCAGTCCTTGCGGGAGAACGATATACAGCATGACCTGCCGGGAGGTGAGCCCGGTGGACAGTGCCGCTTCAGTCTGTCCTTTGGGGATTCCTTCGATGCCCGCTACAACGATGCGGGACATATAGGCCGAAGTAAAGAGGGTCAGCGCCATGATGACGGTGTTATTTTCCGCGACCTTGCCGAACAGCGCCGGCAGCAGAAAATACATCCAGAAGATAACCATCAGGAGCGGCATGCCGCGCACCAGATTTATGAAGGCTAGAACAGGGTAGCGTACGAGCGGAAAGCGTGAAATGCTGAGGAGTCCCAGAATCATGCCGCCAAAGAAGGATAGGGTGCAGGAAACAACTGCCAGATACAGCGTTAACCCGACTCCTCCCAACGGGCCGTGAGGAAAGCGGCCGATCATGAAGTAGGTGAAATTATCGGTAATGACCGAAAAGTTTAAGAACGGTTCCATATCAGGCAGCCTTGTGCACGTTGAGGACTTTTTCGTTATACAGGTTGACCAGAGCGGTAATAATTATCGAGAGAAGCAGATAAACCAGAGTTGCTGCGGTAAATGCCTCAAAGCCCTTGAACGTGTAACTTTCGACCTGGCGGGCCTGGTAGGTCATTTCCATGACGCCGATGGTCATCGCCAACGATGAATTCTTGGCTACATTCAGAAACTGGTTCACCAGTGGCGGAATCGTGATGCGGATCGCCTGCGGCAGAATAATATACTGCATCGAACGCAGGTAAGAGAATCCGGAGCTGCGGGATGCTTCCATCTGTTCCTTCGGGATCGAGAGTACGCCGGAACGAATATCTTCCGCGATAAAAGCGGAGGTATAGATGGTCAGAGCGATGGCGGCTGCGGCGAATTCGAAATTGGTGCTTACAAGCCAGTCGTTGACAGCCGTGGGAAGAATTTTATAGGAACCGAAGTACCAGAAAAAGATTTGCACCAGGAGCGGAGTGTTGCGGAAAAACTCCAGGTACGCAAGGGCGAACCATCGCACCGGCTTGTTGTGTGACATGCGCATGACCGCAATGACAAGTCCCAGAATGAAGGCCAGTACTATGGATATAGCCGATATCTTCAGCGTCGTGATCAGCCCGGAGACCAGCCAGTCAAAATACTTCCCGGATGTTACGGTTGACCAGTCGAATGTGTAGTTGAGCATGGGAAAAGCGTCCAATCGTAGGGCAGGCCCGCGTGTCTGTCCAATCGGGGCACCCACATGGGGGTGCCCCTACGGATTGTTATTTGTCAGCTGTGATTTTGAACGTACGATCCAGGTTGAACTGTGTGTTCGGACCGAACCATCTGTCGAAGATGGCTTTGGCTTCGCCGCTTTTTTCCATTTCAATAATGGTCTTGTTTACAAAATTAACGAAGTTTGTGTCCCCTTTACGCATACCGAGACCATACGGTTCATCGGAAATTTGCAGGGCGGGAATTTCAAACTGACCTTTGTTGGGGGCTTTGGCGAGGATGCCTGCCAGGATGGCTTCGTCGGTGGTGACCGCTGCAACTTTACCCTGCTGCAGGGCAAGGAATGCTTGGGGGTAGTCGTCAAAGGAGATTACGGTTGCTGAAGGAACCGCCTTCTTTACGTTCTGCTCGGATGTTGATCCTTTCGCGGTGCCGATCTTTTTGCCTTCCAGATCCTTCAGGCTATTGATGGTTCCCTTCTTGGTGATGAATTTCTGGCCTGTGAAGAAATACGTGTTGCTGAAATCGATGACTTTGGCGCGCTCGGCGTTCTTGGTCATGGTCGCGGCGATGATGTCGATGTGACCTTCCTGCAGCTGCGGCATGCGACTGGCGGAGGTAACCGGCTTGAGTTCAACTTTTACGCCCATTTTTTTAGCGATGGCGTTGACGAAATCGATGTCGTAGCCGACGATCTCGCGGCTTTTCTCATCAATGTAACCGAAGGGGGGGAGGGAGTCTTTGCAGCCGACTACCAGAACCCCTTTTTTCTTTGCATCAGCCAGAGTGTCTCCGGCCAGAGCAGCCTTGGCGGTTAATGTAGCCAGGGCCATGATCATAAACAGCGTTGCCAGTTTTTTCATTGTGCGTTCTCCTTTTGTGGTGTTGATTTCCGGAAAAACCGGAATCAGGGACATTCAGCATGCATCGGTGTCAAAAGCTGTCGAAGGAACTGTTGTGCGCGGGCGTGTTGCGGCCGGAGGAAGAACTCTTCCGGCGTTGCTTCTTCAAGGACGACTCCGTCCGCCATGAACGCCACCCGATGTGCAACTTCCCGGGCAAAGCCCATTTCGTGCGTCACTACAATCATGGTCATGCCGGAGAGTGCCAGGTCTTTCATGACCGCCAGCACCTCGCCGATCATCTCGGGATCGAGGGCTGAAGTTGGTTCGTCGAACAGCATGATGCGCGGTTTCATGGCCAGCGCACGTGCAATGGCAACCCGCTGCTGCTGGCCTCCTGAGAGTTGCGAAGGGTATGCGTCCCGTTTTTCGGCCAGCCCGACCCGGTTAAGCAGCACCATAGCCTGTTCTTCAGCTTCTTTTTTCGGTATATTTCGGATTTTTGTCGGGGCCAGGGTGATATTACTGATGACTGACAGGTGCGGATACAGATTGAACTGCTGGAAAACGAAGCCCACCTCTGCCCGCAACTTGTTAAGGTCGGTTTTTTTGTCGGAGAGATCCATGCCGTCTACAACCAGCGAACCTTCGTTGATCGGCTCAAGCTGATTGATGGTGCGGATCAGGGTTGACTTGCCGGAACCTGAAGGGCCGCATACCACCAGCACTTCGCCGGAAGTGACATGCAGATTGATATCGTTAAGTACGTGCAGGTTCTTGAACCATTTGTGCACGCCTTTGAAAGTAATCATTTATAAACTCCTGATAAGATAAGACAATGTTAGCGGTGACTCTTTCCTACCACGGCGGGGCGATAAAGGGAAGATTTTTTACCTCTCGCTTACTTCCTGCCCGGCCAGTAGCTGCCACCCGTGAGAGTAGCCGTTATACTCCCCACGACCACCTTTGATTTCATCTGAACCGGTATACGGCGGTCATCATCAGTCAGCCAGATAAACATATCCCCCGTCCGGGCAAAAATCCCTTCAGACTTGAGTAAAGGTTGGATCACAATGGTTTTGAAACGTCCCAGCGGGGTGACGAGTTCTTCCCGGCGCAGCACTTTTACTTCGGTATTCCAGAGCCGGTTGCAGTCGTAGATGTCTATGAAATATGAAGCCCCCACTTGCAGAGGCACCGTCCGAAAGTAGAAAAAACTTGAGAGGGTGTCGTAGGTCCGTTTGGTGATGGCCTGCTTTTTCTCCACCTTGTTACGGTTATCAATGGTTGTTACCTCAAGCTTCTGGCGATCAAAACGCGCTTCCCGATCTGTTACCGTTCTTCCCTCATGTTTTCGCTCCTGATACAGTCGCGGCGTACCGATGTATGAAGGGGGAGAGCCCGAAGTCAGAAATGATTCGATCCGGTCATCCACCGGGAAAAAGAACCGTAACCAGTCAGCCGAGCGGGCGGTCGAGATAATATGGATATCCGTACCCTCCTGCCTGACCTCCTGGACCGCATGCCCGGCAGTGATGCCGGTATAGGAAAGTTCAAACTCCAGTCGCTCCGGGATCGGGAATGCACCGGCAGTCGCGGCAAGGTTGGCCAGGATTATTATTGTATATAGAAAGCATTTTCCCCGCATTGACATATCCCCTTCGACTACTTCGACTTCGCTCAGCACAAGTCCGCTCAGGGCAAGCCTTCACCCATTCACCCTTGTTATGCCTGGCCGCCGGCTTGTGATTGTTCGAACTCGGCGCGGGCCTTGTGCATTTCCTCGACTTCCCGCAGTTTGTCTCCCATCCAGGCATGGAATACTTTCGCATTCTCGTAACTCATGACAACACCGGTATCGATGAAACGAACCATGCTTCCGGCAAGATCTTTCGGTTCAACGCCGGTTTCCCGGCCGATGGCGCCTTCAGGAGTGATCTCGTGCGAAATGGATTCCGGCAGGGGCTGCCGTTCAAGGTAGAAGTTTATTACCATTTCGCCGCGTGGTGAAAAGCCCCCCTGGGCACCGTTCACATAGACGGGATTATAGGCGTAATTGAAAACATATTTGAAGGTTAGTTCAGGTTTCTTGCTGCTCATCGGTTTTTCTCCCTTGATCTGCTGAAGTGTTGAGTCTGATGTAAAATCCTCCGAATAACTACCATAACCGGAAGGGCAAGGAAAAGAATTTCTTGCAATCCGGGCGTAAAACGTGATTGACATGTGTGGATGTTGCTTGTAGAAGAAACACGATTAAATCTACTTTGGAGGTATCCGTATGAAAGTTTTTACCAAAACTGCCCTGATTGTTGTCTCTCTGCTGCTTTCTGCCGGTCCTGGTTTTGCCGCTGATGTAAATGCCGCTGCAAAAACAGCCGACAGCGCGGTAAAATCGGACGCCAAAGCTCCTGCATCCGGTAAGGTTGCTGATGCGCCAGCCGCAACCAAGGCCACTCTCATTGACATCAACAGTGCCACCGATGCGGAGTTGAAAGCGATTCCCGGTGTCGGCGACGCGTTTGCGGCCAAAATTATTGCCGGCCGTCCGTATGCCAACAAGACCCAGCTTACATCGCGCAAAGTTATTCCCGGCCCGCTCTACGAGCAGATAAAGGACCGTGTCATCGCCAAACAGCCGGCGAAAAACGAGAAGGCTGCCGCCAAACCGGCCGGCAAGAAGTAATTTTTCCGTTTATACTGTCTTGGCGCCAGGGCATCCGTTTTCGGGTGCCCTGGTTTTTTAACGCGTAAATCTTGACTTTACGCCGGGATACCTGCTATTCGTGTGCAGCCATACATGAGGCAAGGAGCTGTAATGAAACCGCTTTTTTTAAATCCACCAACTTTTGAAGACTTTGATGGCGGCGCCGGCGCCCGCTATCAGGCTTCCCGTGAAGTGACTTCCTTCTGGTATCCGACCTGGCTCTGTTTTCCTGCCGGCATGATAGACGGAAGCCGGGTAGTTGATGCTCCGGTGCAGAAATTCGACCTTGAGCGATGTCTCACCATCGCACGGGAATTCGACATGGTGGTGATGTACACCTCCACACCTACACTGCATATTGATATAGAGACCGCCCGCCGCATTAAGGAGATCAATCCGGGAATCGTTACCGTGCTGACAGGACCGCATGTCTCCGTCCTGCCGGACGAATCGCTCCGGGCGGGAAAAGGGAGCATCGATATTGTCTGCCGGGGCGAGTTTGATTACTCAACCAAAGAGCTCTGTGAAGGACGGGAGTGGCACAGAGTTGACGGCATCAGTTTCCTCAGCGAAGGGAAAGTCGTGCATACCGTCGACCGCCCGCCGATTGCCGACCTGGACGCACTCCCGTTTGTCGCGCCGATTTATAAACGGGACCTGCCGATTTCTGAATACGTCATACCGCATTTCAAAAATCCCTACGTTTCGATCTATTCCAGTCGCGGCTGCCCCTCCCGCTGCATTTACTGCCTCTGGCCGCAGACCTTTTCCGGCCGCACCATGCGGGTCCGCTCTCCACAGAATGTGTATGAAGAGATCAAGTGGATCGTGGACAACATCCCGGAAATGCGCGAGCTCTCTTTCGACGATGACACCTTTACCGCCGACCGGAAGCATGCCCGTGAGATTGCCGGGTTGATCAAACCGCTCGGCATCTCCTGGACGATAAACGCCCGCGCCAATACCGATTACGAAACACTGAAAACATTGCGCGAGGCAGGTCTGCGCCATGTGGTGGTCGGTTTTGAAAGCGGCAGCGACCAGATCCTGAAGAATATCAAAAAGGGGGTCACAGTCGCCCAGGCGGTGCAGTTTGCCAGGGATTGCAAAAAACTGGGGCTGTCGATCCATGGCGCTTTCATTATGGGGCTGCCGGGTGAAAGCCGGGAAACTGTTCATGAAACGATAGAATTTGCCAAAACGATGGATCTTGACTCCATTCAGGCTTCTCTCGCCTCACCCTATCCCGGCACTGAATTTTACGACCTGTGCAAACAGCAGGGATGGATCTCTTCGGACGAGTTCCTGGATGATAGCGGCCATCAGAAGTGCATCATCAATTATCCGGATTACTCCAGTACGGAAATATTCAACTCCGTCGAAGAGTTCTACGACAAATTCTATTTCCGTCCGAAGTATATCGCCCGCAGTATCGGCCGGATGATATTCGATGGCGACGAACGGCGGAAGCTGCTTAAGGAAGGGAAACAGTATCTGGAGTACATGCGGAAAAGAAAGGCCTCCGGTGCGCCCTGATACGCAGAAACGACTCATCATCACTGCTGACGACTTCGGGCTTTCCAGCGGTGTCAACCGGGCGGTCGAGCTGGCCTGGAGAGAGGGGCTTCTTTCCGGAGCGTCGATCATGCCGGGCGCGGCGGCGTTCGACGAGGCTGCCATAATTGCCCGCCGCAATCCCGGCCTTCAGATCGGGCTTCATCTGACGCTCGTACAGGGGCGCGGAGTGCTGCCGCAAGCGGAAATACCGGATCTGGTGGATGGCGAAGGATGTTTTACCGGTAATCCGGTCAGGGCCGGCTTCCGCTATTTTTTTGATCGCGGTCTCTACTGCCAGCTGAAACGGGAGATAGAGGCTCAGATACAGCGGGTCCGGGATGCCGGTATCACTCTTTCGCATATCGATGGCCACCTGAACATTCATCTGCATCCGACGGTGTTCAGAATTCTGGTCGAACTGATGCCGCGCCATGGAATCACCAGTTTTCGCCTGGCACGGGAGCGGCTTTACGAAAACCTGCGCTTTGACAGCGAGCGGAAATTCGGCAAAACTCTCGAAAACCTGATTTTCGGCTTTCTGACCGATCATGCCCGGCCGGAGCTTGACCGGATGGGAATACGCTATGCGTCAGAGGTCAAAGGTCTGCTTAATTCGGGGCGGATGACCGAGGAGTATCTCCTTAACATCGTGGATGGACTTCAGGAGGGTGTGACGGAAATATATCTTCACCCCGGTATTCTGCCCGATGCCGAAATCAGCCGCCGCATGCCCGGCTATCGCCATCAGGAAGAGCTGGCCGCCATCACAAGCCCGGCCGTCAGGCAGCGGCTGCGCGAATTGCAGATACAGGTACAAAACTACCGTGGAGAGGTCACATGCTGAAAACACTGGGCGTCATGCTTATTGCCATAACCGCGGGAGCAATCGGCGACATCTTCCTCACGCAGGGAATGAAGAGCAGCGGCGATATTTCGGCCATGAGTTTTCGTCAAATTATCGAGACGGTATTCAAGGCCTTGAGCAACTGGCGCCTGATTCTCGGCACGGCGCTGCAGGCAGTGTATTTTGGACTCTGGCTGGCGGTGCTGTCGTGGGAGGACCTTTCGGTAGCCCTGCCACTCCAGGCGCTCAGCTATCTGGTGGTTGCTTTTCTGGCTCAGTTGTATCTTGGAGAGCAAATCAGCGGCATCCGATGGGCAGGTATCTGTCTGATTTGTGCCGGTGTTGCCCTGGTGACGAGAAGCAGTGTAGCCCAGTAATGTAAGGAGGAACAAGATGTTGAAAATACGTACAATCGCCTTTATCGGCGGCGGAAACATGGCTGAAGCGATCATGCGCGGACTATTGCGTGAAGATGGCGGCGCCGGAATCTGTGTAGCGGAAATCAGCCCCACGCGTCGGGACGAGCTGACGACACTATTTCCCGCCGTGCGGGTTGTCGGTAATGCAGCAGAAGCGGCAGAGTGGGGCGAAATAGTCATTCTGGCGATCAAGCCGCAACAGGCCGAGAGCGTCCTCGAACTGATCAAGCCGGTTGTCACCGCTGACAAACTGGTAATTTCAATCATGGCGGGAATACCGAGTCTGAAAATAGAAGCTCATCTGGCCCCCGGCTGCCGGGTCATACGAACCATGCCGAATACTCCGGCTTTGATTGGCGCGGGTGCAACCGCTGTCTGCCCGGGTCGCAATGCCTCTTCAGACGATCTGGAACTTACCAGCCGCATTTTTGCCCTGGTCGGTACGGCAGTCACTCTGGAAGAGAAGCTGATGGATGCCGTGACCGCTCTTTCCGGCAGTGGCCCGGCCTACGTTTTTACCTTCATCGAGGCATTGGCCGATGCCGGTGTCAAACAGGGCCTGCCGCGTAATGTGGCCGCGCAGTTGGCAGCTCAAACGGTGCTCGGCGCTGCCAGGATGGTTGTCGAGACCGGTGAGCATCCAACCCTGCTGAAGGAAAAGGTCACCTCTCCCGGCGGCACGACCATTGCGGCACTGCACTCACTCGAAAGCGGAGGTTTTCGCGGCGTCGTCATGGACGCCGTAGAGGCTGCCTGTCTTCGATCGAAGGAGCTGGCCGGAAAATAGACTGCTTCCGGATGGTCCCGCGTGTACATCAAGGAGGGTATCATGTTCGAATCCGCCGAGTTGGGTCACAAGATCAGCAAGGAGGCCTGGAAAAAGGAAATTCCCGTGTTGCGCGAGGAGTTGCTGGATGCCCAGCTTGACCTGTTCCAGGCGAAAAAGTTTCCGGTGATCATTCTGGTTGCCGGAGTTGATTGTGCCGGTAAGGGGGAGACGGTCAATCTTCTCAACGAATGGATGGATCCCCGCCACATCGAGACCCACGCCCTGCGTGAACTGACCGACGAGGAACTTGAACGGCCACGCATGTACCGTTACTGGCGGGTACTGCCACCCCGGGGCACGATCGGCATCTTTATCGGCACATGGTATTCCGATCCGCTGGTGGAAAATGTCTACGGCGGTATCAAGAATGCCGAACTTGATCAGCGGCTGGAACGCATCGTTCGCTTCGAAAAGATGCTCTGCGATGAGGGCGCTCTGGTGCTCAAGTTCTGGCTGCATCTCTCGGAAAACGAACAGAAAAAGCGCCTGAAAAGCCTCGAAAAAGACCCCAAGACCCGCTGGCGCGTCACCGAAAAAGACTGGCGGAACTTCAAACTCTACGACAAGTTCCGCAAGGTCTCCGAGCGGATGCTGCGCCTGACCAGCACACCCGAATCCCCCTGGACCATCGTCGAGGGGACCGACCCCCGCTATCGCTACCTGACCATCGGCAGGACCATTCTGGACAACTTGCGCCAGCGTCTCGACGCAGCCGAACCGCCGCGTCATGAAGAGCCGATCCCCCCCATGGTACCTGCAATCGACGATCTGCTGATTCTCGGAACACTGAATATGTCGAAAAAGACAATTAAAGAAGATTACGAGAATGAACTGGAGAAGTATCAGGGCAAACTCAATCTGCTCACCCGCCATGATGACTTCAAAAAACTCTCGATCGTAGTGGTCTTCGAGGGGAACGACGCCGCCGGAAAGGGGGGGAGCATCCGCCGTGTTACCCAGGCGCTCGACGCCCGGCAGTTCCGGATCTTCCAGGTTGCGGCGCCGACCGATGAAGAGCGTGCCCAGCCCTACATGTGGCGATTCTGGCGCAACATCCCCCGCAAGGGACGTTTTGCCATTTTCGACCGTTCCTGGTACGGCCGGGTGCTGGTGGAACGGGTGGAAGGCTATTGTCAGCGCAGCGACTGGATGCGGGCCTACGGCGAAATCAACGACTTTGAGGAACAGCTCGTCCGCAACCGGACGGTGGTGGTCAAGTTCTGGCTTTCCATCAGCAAGGAAGAACAGCTGAAGCGTTTCAAGGAGCGCGAGAAAGTCGGCTTCAAGCGTTTCAAGATCACCGATGAGGACTGGCGCAACAGGGACAAGTGGAGCGAATACGAGCAGGCGGTCTGCGACATGATCGACCGCACCAGTACCGAGATCGCTGCCTGGACGCTGGTTGAGGCCAACGATAAATATTATGCCCGCATCAAGGTGATGAAGACTCTGTGCGAGCGCATTGAGAAGGCGCTGGGGAAGTAAGTCACGGTACAAAATAATATCAAGTAAAAAACGCCACTCGGAAAGCCGGTTGGCGTTTTTTTGATTGATTATCAAGCGTATGACGTATTGTGACGTACCACTGTGATACAAATTAAACTACGTGAAAAGAGGAAACGAATGAGTAACGGTACCCGATATATTGCCGTCGATGTGGAAACCTGCGGATTACCGGCCCAGCGTGGCGGGCGGGTGATTGAAGTCGGCGCCGTAGTTCTGGAGGGGGGTGTTATCGTGGCCGAGATGAACAGTCTGATCGACACCGGGGCATCGATCCAGTACCGGGCGTATCAGGTACACGGTATTTCTGAAGAGATGCTGTATGGCGAGCCGTCACCGGAAGATGTCTGGTCCAGCTTCCGTGAATTTGTGGGCGATGCGCCGCTGATAGCACACAACGCGCCTTTCGACAGCGCGTTCATCCGGAATGAACTGGGGCTGCTCGGTTGTGTTTTTCCGAACCATTGGCACTGCACCGTCCGGCTGGCGCGACAAAAGCTGCCGCAGCTGCACAATCACAAGCTGGATACGGTGTACAGGCATCTGTTCGGGGCGCTGCCGAAAACGGTTCAGCGGCATCGCGCTTTGGATGATGCGCGGCTGGCGGCGCGGATTTGGGTGGCGTTAACAGGGAAACATTAGAAATATATTTTCAAATAGCGTTGTGTGTTAGTGTCGGCATATTGTGGACGTAGGGGCGCTGCTTGCTGCTGGAATCTGAGGAGGGAAATTATGGAATCGAAGCTGGTGGTGTTTCAGAGTAAAGAAATCAGGCGGACACTGCACAATGGCGAATGGTGGTTTTCAGTCGCTGATGTTGTTGATGTGCTAACTGAAAGCAATGATGTGCGTCAGTACGTTAAAAGGATGCGTCAGCGTGATCCTGAGTTGGATTCCTACTGGGGTACAATTTGTACCCCACTTGAACTGAATGCGCCAGATGGGAAAAAGCGGGCGACTAACTGCGCCAACACCGAAGGCATTTTCCGAATCATCCAGTCCATCCCATCTCCCAAGGCCGAGCCGTTCAAGCGTTGGTTGGCAAAGGTTGGTTATGAGCGGGTGCAGGAGATTGAAGATCCGGAACTGGCAACGGCGCGGACGCGGGAGTTGTACCGAGCCAAGGGGTATTCGGAAGCCTGGATCGAGAAGCGGATGCGCGGCATAGCCGTGCGAGCCGAGCTGACCGAGGAATGGAAAAATCGTGGTGTGGGTGAAGCGCCGGAATACGCCATTTTGACGGCTGAGATCAGCAAGGCGGCTTTCGGCATGACGCCGGCGGAATACAAGGAATACAAAGGGCTGGAGCGGGAGAACCTGCGAGATCACATGACCGATCTGGAGTTGATCTTTTCCATGCTGGGGGAAGCGGCCACGACGGAAATCGCTCGCAAACAGGACTCGCAGGGTTTCCCGGAAAACCGGATTGCCGCAAGAAAAGGCGGCAAGATTGCCGGAGATGCACGGGAGAAGCTGGAGATAGAAACCGGTGAAAGTGTTGTAAAGCAGGAAAATTATCTGGTTGAGCCGGAGGGGAAAAGGCGGTTGAAGGGTAGAAAATAAAACGCCCCGTGGGGGCGAGGCGTTATAGATGCTAGGAAACTGGTTTTATTGGGTGGGGTGGAATAACTATGAACGTGAGGCGCATATGAGAAACGAACTATCGCAAAATGAACCGGGCAGAGTAGTTCTATATACCACCGCTGATGGCAAGGTAACGGTGGATGTATTCTTTGCCAATGACAATTTTTGGATTACCCAAAAGACCTTGTCCGAGCTGTTCGGGGTCAATATCCCATCAGTTTCCAGGCATTTAAAGAATATCTACTCCAGTGGCGAACTGGTACGTGAAGCAACTGTTTCAAAAATTGAAACAGTTCAAAATGAAGGCGGACGGCAGATTTCGAGGGAAGTGGAGTTTTTCAACCTGGATGCCGTGATTGCCGTGGGGTATCGGGTGAATTCAATAAAGGCAACTCATTTCCGTATCTGGGCGACGCAGACTCTGCGGGAGTTTATGGTTAAGGGCTTTGTACTCAATGATGCGATGCTTAAGAACGGACGGTCCTTTGGTCAGGATTATTTTGACGAACTGCTGGAAAGAATCCGGGAAATCCGAGCCAGCGAGAGGCGTGCCTACCAGAAGATCGCAGATGTTTTTGAACAGTGCAGCAGCGATTACCGAGGAAACAGCGAAGAGACGCAACTGTTCTACAAGATTGTGCAGAATCAGCTTCATTTTGCAACCACCGGACAAACCGCCGCTGAAATTGTCCATCAGCGGGCTGACGGCGACAAACCCTGTATGGGGCTGACAACCTGGAAAAATGCACCCAAAGGGAAGATTGTGAAGAGCGATGTTGTCGTGGCAAAGAATTATCTGAATGAGGCGGAGATATCGAAGCTCAATCGTCTGACGGCCATGTTTATTGACTATGCTGAGTTGCGAGCATTGAATCGGCAGGTAATGACGATGAAGGATTGGCTGAAGCAGGTGGAAAGGTTCCTGAATTATACGGACCAGCAGGTATTGCAGCATGCCGGGAAAATTCCCCATGAAATGGCTGCTGCCAAAGCCCTTGCCGAATATGAGAAGTTTCGTGTTAAGCAGGATTTGGAGTATTTGTCGGATTTTGATGAAGCGTTTGCGAAGTATTTGAAAGGTTGGAGTGCGTAGGGGCACCGCTTGCTGCGCCCGTTTGAGGGGGATTTATGACGGGGTGTTTTCGGTATTGGGGGAAGGCGGAGCGGGACGGGGAAAAAAAGCCCGACATTTCTGTCGGGCTGGGTTCGTTCGATCCTCACGGATCGTCCTTATTGTAGTAACGGCTCTCACCCCGGCGAACTACAACTGAAGCGAATATATCTGAAATAGATTTTAAATAGCAAGATTTATTTAATTCAATATTGAGGAGGATTGTATGGAGACGATTCATCAAAATTATACGCTTGGTCTGGATATTGGTATTGCATCAGTAGGCGCTGCTTTGCTGGCTGACGATCACATTATATCACTTTTTGTGCGAACTTTTGATAAAGCGGAAACGGCAAAGGAGGGTGAATCACTGAATAAAATCCGCAGAGATGCCCGATTGACCCGCCGTCGCCTCCATCGTCGCGCTCAGCGACTGCTGAAAATGCGCCGCCTGTTTAAACGGTTTGGACTCACCAGCAACCAGAACGATCTTTTTGATAACACTCTGCCATTGTCGCCGTGGCATTTGCGTGCCGAATGTCTTGACCGGCAGCTTCAACCATTGGAGTGGGCAACAGTTCTCTATCACCTTGTAAAGCATCGCGGCTTTCAATCAAATAGTAAAAGCGAGCTAAAAGGTGATGACGACAAAAAAATGGGTGAAATGCTCGGAGGTGTTGCCGCCAATCATGACCTGCTACAGCAGTATCGAACAGTTGGCGAAATGGTCTGGAATGATGAGCGCTTCCAGGATGCCAAGCGTAATAAAGGTGGCGATTACAGTCATACCTTTGCCCGTGCTGACCTTGCCGCCGAAATGAAGTTACTGTTTGAATATCAACGCCAGCAAGTCAGTCAATTTGCGCTGCCTGATTTTGAAGAGGCAGTGTTTTCCTTGCTTATGGAACGCAAACCGATGAAAAGTATTGAGGGGCTCGTTGGTTTTTGCACCTTCGAGACAAAGGAAAAACGTGCACCAAAAGCGAGCTTTTCAGCAGAAAAGTTTGTCTGGCTGACTAAGCTGAACAATTTAAAAATCTCTGGAATTGGAACGACTCGATCCCTAAACCAGGAGGAGAGGGAGCTGCTGATGCAGCTACCGTTTAGTAAGTCAAAGCTGAAATATAGTCAGGTACGGACACTTCTTAATCTTGGTGAAGCAGAAAAATTTGTCGGACTTGATTACCGGGGAGATAAAGACCCGGAGAGAACCACCATTCTCTTTGAAGCAAAAGCATTTCATAAGTTCCGCGACCGATACGAAAAGTCAGAGCTGGTTTTGCAATGGCAACGAGATAGCTGCGATAACAGTCGCTTGGACGATCTTGGCTATGCACTCACCGTATTCAAGGAAGATGACGAAACAAGAGCTTGGCTAACCGAGCGAGGGGTGGAAGCGGAAATCATCGAGGCGGTGCTGAAACTCTCATTCACCAACTTTATCCGGCTTTCTCTAAAGGCACTTGATAAGATCCTTCCCCAGATGGAAGCCGGGTTGCGATATGACGAGGCGGTTCAGGCGGCGGGGTATGCTCATCACAGCCAGATTCAGACAGGTACTAAAACCCGTACAATCCCCGAAATCAGCAGGGATGATATTGCCAACCCGGTGGTGTTTCGTTCGCTCAATCAGGCGCGTAAACTTGTGAATGCCATCGTACAGAAATTCGGCGCACCGCAAGCGGTAAACATAGAACTTGCCCGTGATCTCAATAAACCATTAAAAGAGCGGCAGCAGATCAAAAAAGAGCAGGATAAGTACCGTGACAATAAGGAAAAAGATGTTGAACAGTTTGTACAGACCTTTGGCTCTGGTCCTAGAAAGGATGAACTTCTCAAGTGGAGACTTTATCGGGAGCAGAGCTGTCAGTGTGCCTACAGCTTGCAACCATTTGATCTCCATCGCCTCTTTGAGCCTGGTTATGCTGAAATTGACCATGCACTTCCCTATTCGCGAAGCTTTGATGACGGCATGAACAACAAGGTGCTGGTTCATACCAAAGAAAACCGGAATAAAGGGAACAGGACACCGTACGAATACCTGAACGGCGCTGAAGAATCTTTGCAATGGCAGCGGTTTGTTGCCTCGGTCATGGGGAACAAAAATTATCGGCAAGCAAAGCGGCAACGGCTACTACGTAAAGATTTTAGTGAAAAAGAGTCACAGGAATTCCGCGAGCGCAACCTAACAGATACCCGCTATGCTTGCAAAAAATTCAAGCAACTGGTGGAAACCCATCTCCAGCTCGCCGATGATTCAGAAAGCAAGCGTTGTGTCGTTGTATCCGGTCACCTAACCGCTTATCTGCGTGCCAGATGGGGTTTGATAAAGGTTCGTGCGGATGGAGATCAGCATCATGCTCTTGATGCCGCTGTTGTTGCCGGATGCACGCACAGCATGGTCAAGCGGCTTGCCGATTATGCGCGGCGTAATGAGCTGGAAATGGTCAGGGGAGAATTTATTGATCCTGAAACCGGAGAAATATCGGATGAAACGGGATTGGCGCGAGCGGAGCATCATTTCCCGCAGCCGTGGAAAGGTTTCAGGGCAGAGCTGCAAGCTCGTCTGTCCCCCAATCCAGCAGCCATGCTGCCCGTCCTTGTTGATGTGCCGCCGATTCGTGTTTCCCGTGCGCCAACCAGGCGTGGCATGGGTGCGGCGCATCAGGAAACAATCCGCTCAGCCAGACACCTGGATGAAGGGATCAGTAGTGTCAAGACCCCGCTTACTTCCTTGAAATTAAAAGACCTGCCAAATATTGTTGCTTATGGTGATCCGCGAAACAGGGCGCTTATGGATGCAATTGAAGAACGTCTTAAACAATATGGAGATAATGGTGAGAAGGCATTCAAAGAACCGTTGCGCCGCCCGGCAGCACCTGGTAAAGAGGCCGTTGCACCAATTGTGCGCACTGTGCGCCTGATGGCCACTCAGAAAAGCGGCTTGACCCTGGCAGGTCGTGGTGGTGGCATTGCTAATAACGGCGATATGCTGCGAGTCGATATTTTCACCAAAGGGGGTAAGTTCTTTCCTGTGCCGCTTTATGTGGCGGATTCGGTGAAAAAAGTGTTGCCAAATCGGGCAGTTGTTGCCTATAAGCCGGAATTAGAATGGTCGGTTATGGATGAGAGTTACTCCTTCCTGTTCAGTTTACATCCCAACGATTGGATAAAAGTATCTTTTAAAAACGAATCAGCCAAGGAGGGCTATTTTGCCGGGCTTCATAGAGGTACCGGTGCAATTTCTCTTTGGGCGCATGATAGAAGTCCCACAGCAGGCAAAGGCGGGTTTATGGAGGGTATTGGCATAAAGACAGCTCTCTCTCTGGAAAAGTGCCATGTAGATGTACTTGGACGATTGCATCGTGTGCGTAGTGAAACTAGGCAACCACTCCGACGAAGATAGGGGGCGTCATGGCGTGGCGCAGCGTGGTTATTAACAATCCGGCGAGGCTCAAGCTCAAACATAATGCGCTTGTTGTCGAACAAAATACCGGTACTGCCTCAGTGCCGATGGAAGATATTGCCGTTCTTATTATTGACCACCCTCAGGTGACGATTACCTCCCAATTACTCTCTGCCTGTGCCGATTACCAGCTTGCAGTTATTACGGTTGATCAGGCACATACCCCAAATGGTATTCTGCTCTCGTATCTGCCGCACAGCCGGGCTCTAAAGGTAATGCGGCAACAGCTCGCCATGTCGCTGCCACAGAAAAAACGTTTGTGGCAATTCATTATCAAACAGAAATTGCTCAACCAGGCATATTTGTTACGTCGCCACAAACAAAAGGAATTCGCTGATCGCCTTGAACAGCTTGCAAGTCGGGTAAAGTCAGGAGATCCTGATAATTACGAAGCATACGGCGCACAGATATATTTCACCGCACTTTTTGGACGGGGATTTACCAGAAACAATGACATATTAGCCAATGGTGTTCTCAACTATGGGTACAGTATCGTTCGTTCAGCAGTGGCAAGGAGTCTTGTTGGGTACGGTTTTTTGTCCGCTTTTGGACTGCATCACTGCAACGAGCAAAATGCTTTCAATCTTGCGGATGATCTGATGGAGCCGTATCGGCCGATAGTTGATCGGCTTGCGCTTGTTCTGTGCGGTGAAAAAGATGGTGAAGAAGAGCTGGATACTTCTACAAAAGCAAAGTTGGTAGCGATTCTCCACCAGGATGTGCCGAGAGTTGAAGGATGCGTCATAACAGGACAATCAACATTATTGTCTCTGATTGATGCTACCGTCATCAGCCTGGGGCAGTGTCTTTTGAATGAGCGAAGCGATTTGGTACTGCCGGGCATGAATGAAATTTCAAAATGAGTACGGAGACACGACGTTTCATGCGATTGCTTGTATTCTTTGATCTTCCAGCTATTACCAAGGCGGACAAGCGAGCATATACACTGTTTCGACGTTTTTTGCTGAATGATGGCTACGATATGATTCAATGGTCGGTTTACGGGAGGGTGGTAAACGGCTTTGACGATTCTGAAACACATCAAAAAAGATTAGCAAAAAATCTGCCCCAGTACGGTTCCATACGCTATTTACAGATAAGTGAAAAACAATTTGCCAATATGAAGATATTGCTGGGAGAGAGAAATTTGCAGGAAAAAACAGTAAATGCCGCCCAAATGTTACTTTTCTGAGCCAGAAAAAAGACCCGCAACTACCTGTAAGGTAGCTGATTACAGGTAGTTGCGGGAGG
>JANNLB010000220.1:0-12864 GCA_031396605.1 Geobacter sp.
GACAACGCCGATCCCGATAGTATCACAACCCTGAAGGGTTTCGCCGGCAGCCCCGGCATTGTTGAGGGTAAAGCGCGGGTCTGCCGCACTGCGGACGATATTCGCCTGTTGCAGGATGGCGAGATACTGGTTGCGCCCACTACCTCGCCTTCCTGGGCGCCGGCCTTTGCCAAGATCAAGGCGGCAATCACGGATGTTGGCGGTGTCATGAGCCATGCGGCAATTGTCTGCCGGGAATATGGCTTGCCGGCGGTGGTCGGTACCGGACTCGGTACGAAGATCATCAAGACCGGCATGATGCTCCACGTCGATGGCTCTAGCGGCGTTATTACCATCCAACGCTGATTCCGGCCGACACATCGCAGACCTCCGGGGTCGTGGAATACTCAGTGCTTCAAATAGAGGAGATGGTGGTCATGAATAATGTAGCGAGCATTAACAACGATTATGTAGTGAGTATTACTAACGATAGCAGTACACGTCGAAATGTGCGGATGTCGGCGCTTTCCCCGGTTACGGGACTGCCGATGGTCTGCTGGTTGGAGGAATGCAGAAAGGAGTCGATAGACCTGGTCGGGGGGAAATGTTCCTCACTGGGCGAGCTGATTAATGCCGGAGTGCGTGTGCCTCCCGGATTCGCCCTGACCACTGAGGGATATCGCCGCTTCATGGCCGATGCAGGCATAGACCGGGAGGTGAAGTCTCTACTGGTAGGACTGGATATCCAGGATATGGAAGCGCTGGAGAATACCAGCGTGGCAATTCGCGAACTGATTGAAGCCCAATCGTTTTCCACTGAAATAGAGGATCTCGTGGCCGAGAACTACCGCAAACTCTCGGTGCGTTGCTGTGTGCCGGCCGTTCCGGTGGCCGTCCGTTCCAGCGCTACCGCCGAGGACCTCCCCGGAGCAAGCTTTGCCGGCCAGCAGGATACCTACCTCTGGGTTCGAGGAGTTGACGAGGTTCTGCATAACATGCGCCGCTGCATCTCCAGCCTGTACACGGGGCGGGCCATTGCCTACCGGATCAATCAGGGGTACGGCGACGAAGTGGTGGCCATCAGCGTCGGAGTTCAGAAAATGGCCAATTCATTTACCGCCGGCGTGATGTTCACACTCCATCCGACCAATGGCGACCGTTCGGTAATTGTCATCGACTCCAACTACGGCTTCGGCGAATCAGTCGTTTCCGGAGAAGTGACACCCGACAACTTCGTCGTGAACAAGATTACCCTGGATATCATTGAGCGGACCATTTCGCAGAAGGACATTTTCTACACCGTTGACACCAAGACGCAGGAATCGCGGAAAATAGAGGTGCCCTTCGAGCGCCAGAAGGTCCAGTCGCTGGTCGACGATGAGATTACCGAACTGGCCTGGATGGGGAAGCAGATCGAGAAGCATTACGGCCGCCCCATGGACATCGAGTGGGCGGTGGACAAGGACCTTCCCTTCGGCGGCAACATCTTCATACTGCAGGCACGACCCGAAACGGTATGGAGTCAAAAAATCCAGGCCGTGCCGAAAGCGGGGGTTTCCGCCATGGATTACATACTGGCCAGTATGCTCGAAGGAAAACGATTGAAGTAGATGCAGAGACTACCCGAAGCCTGGAAGCTTCGTAAACCACACACAATAAGGAGAGAGAGCATGAGCAAACCAGAAATTGCACCAATCAACGACATCCGCAGTTACATCGCGGCTCTGGATGCCCGCGGAATATTACACCGTGTTAAAGCGGAGGTGGACTGGAAGTTCGAGCTAGCCCACGTATCCAAGGTGAACGAGGAGCAGAAAGGCCCGGCATTACTCTATGAGAATGTAAAAGGGCATACCATCCCGGTATTTACCAGTGCTTTCACAACGCCGGAGCGGATCGCAATCTGCCTTGAGCAGGACCCGTCGCTTACCATGTGTCAGCTTTCCCGGAAATGGATGGAACTGACCACAAAAAAAATGATCAAGCCCGCGTTCGTTGACAATCCACCGGTAATGGAAAACGTCATCACAGGGGATGCGATCGACCTCGAGAACTTCCCGGCACCCTGGTTTTATCCGGATGACGGCGGCCGTTTCTTCGGCACATCAGGCTATCTGGTGACACAGGACCCGGATACCGGCTGGACAAACCTGGGCACCTACCGTTCGCAGATTCTGGGCAAGAACATCCTCGGTTCACAGATCATCAGTGGCAAGCATGGCGATTTCCACATGAAAAAGTATCAGGAGCGCGGCGAGAAGATGCCCGTCGCCTACGTGGTGGGGGGTGACCCGATCCTGTTCCTGGCCAGCTCTACCCTGGTCAGTGCCCAGACCGACGAGTATGACGTGGGGGGTGCGCTGCGCGGCCGGCCTATCGAGGTGTTCAAGTCCGATCTCACCGGTTTGACGCTGCCGGCCAACGCCGAGATCATCGTCGAGGGATGGATGGACCCTAACGAACTGATGGAGGAAGGACCATTTGGCGAATACACCGGTTATTACTCGGGGAACAAGATGAAGGATTATCCCAAGCCGGTTATCCGCGTGAGTCGCATCATCCACCGCACCAAACCGGTCTTCTGGGCAACCACGGTCGGCAAGCCGATCAACGACACCCACATGGTTCAGTCGATTAACCGCACGGCCACGCTCTGGCACGATCTGGAAACCGCGAAGGTACCGGGCATCCAGAGCGTCTACTTCCCGGCCGCGGCCACCGGTCGCTTCTGGGTCATTGTATCTGTGAAGCAGATGTATCCCGGCCACTCGAACCACGTCGCGGATGCGGTCATGGGGAGCACCACCGGGCATTACGGCGTCAAGGGGATCATCATCGTTGATCATGATATCGAGGCAGACGACATGGACCGTGTCTGGTGGGCGCTGGCCACCCGCTACGACCCGAAACGCTCGACCCAGATCATCAATCGCGGCCGCTCCACCCCGCTCGATCCGGGACTGCCGATCGAAGCTCGCGATATCGTAAGTCGCATCATCATGGATGCCACCACACCGTACGAGTGGAAAAACAAGCCGAACGAAATCTTCATGGACCGTGAAATATTGCAGAAGGTCTCCGACCGCTGGAATGAATACGGCTTTAAGGGAGGAAGTCCCGTGGCCGATATGATTCCGAGGCTGACCAGGCCGATAACAGGCAAGAAGGACAAGTAATGCGGAGAGGCAGGCGGTTCCGGCCGCCTGCCCAAATTTGCAGTCTATAAAGAGGGAGTACGGACATGACCCAGAAAAAGGGGATCGTCATCATCTGCAACCTGGACACCCGGGGCGAAGATATCATCTTTGTCAAACATCTGATTGAGGAACGAGGACATAACGCCTATTTTCTGGATTTCAGTATGGAGGAACCTCCCCCTTTTCCGGGAGATATCACCTGTGAACAGGTTGCGGAACGGGGCGGCATGACTATTGAGGCCGTGCGTGAATGTTACCGCTCGGATCGCGACCGGGCGATGCAGAATCAGATAAACGGCGCGACTGCAATCGTCGCCGACATGATGAAAGAGGGAAAAGTCCAAGGGATCTTCGGGGTTGGCGGCGGGACGTCGTCGCTTGTCGGCACAAGCGTGATGAAGAGTCTGCCATTCGGCATGCCCAAACTGATGGCTTCCCCCATGGCGGCCCATCCGGTCTATGTCGGCAAGTACGTCGGCACCTGCGACATCACCATGCACCACACAGTACTCGACGTGGTGAAGATGAACCCTCTACTGAAGGCGCAGATCATAAACGCGGTCGGCGCCATCTGCGGCATGGTCGAGATGACCCAGGGGACAAACATCAAGTTCGACAAGCCCTGCGTTGCCATATCCTCGTTCGGTTTCGGCGAGATGGCTGTCCAGGCCGCGCTCGGCATGCTGGAGGAGGCCGGTTTCACCCCGATCGTCTGCCACGCCCAGGGCAAGGGTGACAAGGCGATGGAGGAAATGATTCACAGCGGGGCTTTCCATGGTGTGCTGGACATCTGTACCGGCGGGATTGTTGAAAACCTGTTTCAGGGCAACCGTGATCCCGGTCCGGACCGACTGATGGCGGCCGTTGAAACCGGTATACCGATGGTGCTGGCGCCCTGCGGCCTCGATATTCTCTCCTACGGCGGTCGGACCGACATGCTGGAGAAAACCAAGGACCGGCCGCAGTACGTACAGGACTCCCTGCGCGTCCAGGTGCGCACCACCGCCGAGGAGCTTCGCCAGGCAGCGGACGTAATTGCTGAACGGCTCAATCGGGCCAAGGGCCCCTGGACCTTTCTGATCCCGCTCAAGGGGTGGTCGTCGCAGGATATGGAAGGCCGCATCATTTACGATCCGAAAGCTGACGCCGCCTTTGTAGCGAGGTTGAAGGAAAAACTGGTAGATCCCGGTCGGGTCAAAGAGGTAGATCTTCACCTCTATACGCCCGAATTTGCCCGCGTCGCCGTTGACGAATTCGTACGCCTGTATGAAAAGGAGAGCAGCACATGAACATGCTCGTGCGTAACTGGATGAAAATCACCCCGACGAAGATTTCGAGCGATACGCTCGTAACGGAAGCTAAACGTCTTCTCATCGACAATAATCTGAATGCTGTGCTCGTAGTTGATGATGGGCGTTTGCGCGGTTTGATAACGCGGCACAATATAATGCGTATGAGTCACTACGTTATGCGCACCCAGAATTCGGATGAGGTCAGCTTCTTTGTCAACCGCCTCAAGGTGCGTGACATAATGGTGCGCAAACCCGCTACGGTACAGGCAGACGACACCATCCGGGACTGCCTGCGGTACGGAAATGAACTTATGGTGGCGCAATTTCCGGTACTTGATGGTGAGAAGGTTGTAGGCATCATCTCGGCCAAAGAGATTTTTCAACTTGCCGCTCACTTCGCAGGCGCCCTGGACGGGGCAGCTGCGTGACGAGGGTACATTCGTACGTATAAACAACATTACAAGAGGTGCATCACCATGAGTCTTCCATTGGTACTGGCAATTACCGGCGCATCAGGCGTGATCTATGGCGTAGAAATGCTGCGCGTGCTGAAAGAACTGGGGCAGGAGACCCACCTCATCGTAAGCGACGCTGCGTGCAAGAATCTTGCGATCGAGACCGAATACTCCCTTGATGAGGTCAAGGATCTGGCGAACGTGGTGTACGACAATAACGATATCGGCGCCGCCGTCGCCAGCGGTTCTTTCCGCACCCGCGGCATGATCGTCGCGCCATGCACCGTAAAAACGCTTTCTGCCATTGCCAATTCATTCACCTATAACCTGATAGTGCGCGCCGCTGATGTAACCCTCAAGGAGCGTCGAACGCTGGTGCTGATGGTTCGGGAAACACCGCTGCACAAGGGGCACCTGGATCTCATGTCGCGTGCCGCTGATTACGGCGCCGTGATACTGCCCCCCATGCCGGCTTTCTATCACAAACCGGAGTCATTAATGGACGTCATCCACCAGAGCATCGGCAAGGCACTTGATCAGGTCGGCATCGAGCACAATCTGTTCGCGCGCTGGGGCGGCCATGAACTTGACAAACCGGGCAGAAAACCGCTACAGGTCGCAGTGTGAGAAAGATGGAGATACCGGAAGGTTATAGTCGGCTCACGGCCCTGGCAGAAACAGCGAAAGAAATGTACGACCGGGGGGGTCTGAAACGGCATAACTGGGATCATATATCGAGAAATTCTGACCGGGCCAGGCAAATCCTGAAGGAGGAATCTGCAAGGGTTGAGCTCACGCTGGCCGGGGTTATCCTTCACGACATCGGTTATTTTTACGGCAATCTTCAAAATCATGCCCATGTGGGTGCCGAACGTTGCGGGAAGCTGCTCCTTGAGGCGGGTTATGAACGGGAAGAAGTCGAAGCTGTCAGGCATTGTATCGTAGCGCATGATCCTGCAAGCGGTGTCTTGCCGCAAACCATGGAAGCAAAAATAGTCTACGACGCGGACATGCTGGACAAGGCCGATATCGCCCTGCTTCTCAAGGGGAGTTTGTCCGATGTGGCCGAAGAGTTCGGGGTGGCAGTCACCGAGCATGCCGAAAGTTTCATCAACCGGTTCGAACCATTGCTTCAGGAGGGACGAGCCTACTTTACCGAGGCAGGCAGGCGCCGGGACAACGGGAATCTGGCCGCTATCATCGCCCTGATCAAACGGTTAAGGGCCCCATACCGCCTGCAAGATATCCGTCTATAAAAGTCATTTATCCGTCCCGTCACCCCGTACAGAAAGTGGAAGTTTAATCTCGTCGCGGCTGCCCAGTCCGAACGAATTATCGATGAAATAAAGTCGCTGCGGGACAATCTTGTACCAGCGCACCTTGGCCAGGGCTTTGACTATGGCCGCAGGCGCCTGCGCCAGCAAGCCGACTACAGGAAACTTCTGCCCGTATAGCTTACGGGCTTTTTCTTCTTCGACACCCGAGATTTCGCTGGCAACACCTTCCATCTGAACGCCTTTAATCTCCAGCCAGTCAGTGTAATCTTCCTGAATTGTCACGGCGACACGCGGGTTTTGCACCAGGTTGCGACTGTGCCTGCTTTCCGGAGATGACAGGAAATAGAGTGTGTCGCCATCGTTGACATAGAAGATCGCAGCCGCCCACGGACCTTCGCTGCCGTACGTCGCCAGGGTGGCGACGTGATGGTCCCGCAAATAGAGCTGCACCCGCGCGGATTGAAGTGGTCGTGGCTGATGAGTTTGCCTGATGAGTGAAATAATCAATGCCCTTCGTAATCACAGGTTGATGGCAAGCAAGCTGGAAACAATAACGAACACCCTTTGAGCGTCCCGGAAGTCGATTATAGTAGATTTATTGGAAAGAAGGTGTCGCTGTGACGGAGTCATTTTTTGTATGGCTGACATAACACCTGATAAATCATTGTAATTTTGATTTACCGTTTGTGCTATTGGCATATTAAACTCCCCATTCCATTTGTCGAAAATTTGTAGTCCCGGCGACTTTGATTTATGAATCTTTTTTAGTCGTACCTTGCTTCAAAGTCAAGGTTCCTAACAAATAAATCGGTGCCAGGTTTTGCATTTGGGCATTTACAAACGCTGAACGGATTCCGGAAGCTGAGAAAAAATCCGCAAGGTCAGGTTTAACGTCTAAACATTTATTGGACCCAAACTCTCTTTCCAGCGCAGAAATAGACCAAAACAATGTTTTTGTAATTCAAGGAAATCCTGCCAGAGTTTTTCAGAGTCCTAATGCTTTTGTTGAGTGCATTTATCTGCAAAAATTTGTTTAAATTGTTACTTCCTCGGGTCTGACCGAATGGTTATTTACTCTGTAACATCCTGTAAGCATGGTTCTTGTGGTTTTGTTTGTCACGTGTATACGTAGTGTCAGCACTTCCTGAATTCAACAGAGGAATATGCGGTAGTGGCATAATTATATTTTGCACTGCGAAATATTATTTTGGAGAACGCTATTATGTTAATTGACATATGATTCCTGTTATGTTTGAATGACGCACGGTTTGTATCGTTCAATCATAGTAGTTGTGGCAGATGCAAAGCATTTTTTTTGAACCAAAATAAGTAATGTAGTACCGTTTTACTGAATCAACGTTGGTACTTGCCGGCAATTATACATGTCACTTCCCAGGAAGGGGAGCGGGGAATTTGATGAAAACTCCGGATATGAACATCGATAAAGGCGCATTGCCGGTCAAATCGGGTGGCAAGCAGTTTTTCGGGCTTGAGCCGGAAGATGACAACGGTAAAGAACGCCAGTTTATTACTGCGTTGGCACGGGGGCTGGAAGTGCTGCGCTGCTTTCGCCCAGGGGACCGACTGCTTGGCAATAAGGATATTGCCAAGCGGACAGGGCTACCCAGGCCGACAATCTGTCGCCTCACCTATACACTGACCCGAATGGGCTATCTCAGCTACTCCGAAAAACTTGGCAAATATCAACTCGGGACGGCAGTCCTGTCGTTGGGTTATTCGCTCCTTTCCAATCTGGATATCCTTAAAGTTGCCACTCCCTTGATGCAGGAGCTGGCAGATTACTCAAATACGGCGGTTGGTGTTGGCGCCCGTGACCGGCTCGGCATGGTGTATCTGAAAGGATGCTACAGCACCAAAGCAACTATCTCTCTTAACATGGAAGTCGGGACGAGTATTGCAATTGCGACAACTTCCATGGGGAGGGCGCTGCTCTGCGGTCTGCCGGAACATGAACGAGAAGTGCTGATGAACCATATCCGCTCGGAAAACCCCAAGGAATGGCCGCACCATAAAGCAGGGATTGAGCAGGCGTTACAGAATTATCAGGATCTTGGTTTTTGTTACTCGATCGGTGAGTGGCGTAAGGATATTAATGCAGTTGCAGTACCGATTCTTCCTGTTGCCGGCTCTCGACTTCTCAGTTTTAACTGTGCAGCCCCATCTTTCGTGCTGAAACGTCAGATGATCGAAGAAGAAATTGGTCCACGTCTGGTACATATGGTCCGTTCTATTGAAGCTGAAGTGGCGGACCACTAGAAAAGGAAATACCGTAATGTCACAACCGGTATATGTCGGCCTTGATCTGGGGGCCTCAAGAACAAAAGTTGCCGTTATTGATCAGGTAGGACATCTGATCGGTCATGCGGTCAAAAAGTCAGGGACCGATTTTCCCGCGACCGCCGCGTACTGTCTTGATGCTTCCCTGGAGATGGCGGGAGCCGCGAGGAGTGACATTGCCGGGGCGGTATCTACCGGCTATGGGCGCGCCACTGTAACGTTTGTTACCGACAAGAACAAGTCGGAAATAGGGTGTATTGCCAAGGGGTGTCATCACTATTTCCCCGGCGCGATTACGATAATCGATATCGGTGCTCAGGATAATAAAATTATAAAGCTTAACAGCGCCGGTGGTCGCAGCAGTTTCAAGATGAACCGGAAATGCGCCGCCGGGACCGGATCTTTCCTCGAAGAGATGTCCTATCGGCTCGATATTACTCTTGAAGAAATGAACGACCTGGCAAGTCAGTCGGAAAACATAATCAAGCTTGGCAGCTACTGTACGGTTTTTTCGGCTACCGAAGTGCTTGAGAATATTCGCCACGGGAAAAAAATTACCGATATCGTCAAGGGCATCTTCTATTCTGTCATCAAGCGGGTGCTGGAGATGGATTCTCTTACCGAACGGGTGGTTATGACGGGCGGGGTGGTGGCTCATAACCCGTATATTGTCACAATGACGGAAGAGATGATCGGGCGACCGGTCATGCTCCCGGAGTTCCCGCAACTGGCAGGAGCCCTAGGAGCCGCACTCTACGCCATGGATCAAAAAGAATCTGCGGAAATGCCTGAGAGTGATGATTCAGAAATCTGAAATAATTTTGTCTGTTACGGAGAAAAATCATGATTGAAGAGAAAAAAACCAGAAAAAAAATACAGGCTACCGACCAGATGAACAAGCTCATGTCGGATTATTTCTATGACCTGGATGCGGCAGCCAAGAGCAGCATCCGCAAAGTGGCCTGGTGTACCAGCGTCGGTCCGGCGGAACTGCTGCGCGCCCTTGGGTTTGCTGTTCACTTCCCGGAAAACCATGCCGCCATGCTCGGCGCAACACGCACGTCCACCGATCTGATCCCCGAAGCGAACGCCATCGGCTACTCGCCCGATATCTGCTCCTATCTGACATCCGATATCGGCGCCTATCTGAAAGGTTTCACCCCCCTGGCAAAGGCATACCCCGGCATCGAATCAGTGCCCCGGCCGGATGTGCTGGTCTATAACACCAATCAGTGCCGTGATGTACAGGACTGGTTCGCCTGGTATTCCAAAGAGCTGGGTGTGCCGGCACTCGGAATCACCTCTCCGAAAAACGTCAATGAAGTGACCGAGGCCCATATCGCTGATGTGGCCGATCAGATCGCAGCGCTGATCCCGACACTGGAAAAAATATCCGGCACCAAGCTCGACATGGAACGGCTTAAAGAAGTGGTCTCTCTTTCCCGCGAGTGTACCGAACTCTGGAAAAAGGTGCTGGAAACAGCCACCGCCACACCGGCTCCGCTCTCCTTCTTCGACGGGACCATTCATATGGGACCTGCCGTTGTATTGCGCGGCACCCGTGAAGCGGTCGAATACTACAAACTGTTGCTGGCTGAACTGGAGCAGAGAATTGCTGAAGGGATCGGTGCTGTCGATGGAGAGTCCGTACGGATCTATTGGGAAGGGATGCCGGTCTGGGGCCGCTTACGCCAGCATTCGGAACTGTTTTCCGGTTTCCATGCCACGGTTATCGCCTCTACCTACTGCAGCAGCTGGATCTTTCCCGCTTTTGACGGCAACGATCCGATCCGGAGCATGGCCAAGGCCTACCTCGAACTCTTCATCGTCCGCTCGGACGACTACAAGGGTGGCTATATCAAGGAGATGCTGGAGAAGTTTCATATTGACGGCATCATCTATCACGATGCCAAGACCTGCCCGTACAACTCCAACAACCGCTACGGCATGCCCCAGCGAATCGAGGCTGAAACCGGCATTCCCAGTCTGGTAATCTCCGGCGACCTGAACGATCTGCGCTGCATTTCCGACGAGCAGACCAAAACCAATATAGAGGCATTCATCGAACAGCTCGAGGAGGAAAAATAACATGCTGGATTCACTGTTCAAGCCCAGGGCGATTGCGATTGTCGGCGCCTCCACCAAGGAACTTTCGATCGGCAACGTCATCATCAGAAACCTGCAGAAGTACGGCTACACCGGACCTGTATATCCCATAAATCCGTCTGCGCCCGAAGTGTGCGGCATCACGGCCTATAAGAGTCTTGCCGACGTCCCCGGCGAAGTTGATCTCGCTCATATCATCATTCCCAGCGCACTCGTTCCCCAGGCGATGGAGGAGTGCGGAGTAAAAGGGGTCAAGGCGGTTATCATCAACTCCGCCGGTTTCAGTGAAATGGGGGAAGAGGGGGCAAAACTCCAGGCGGAGTTTCTTGCGACCGCCAAAAAATACGGCATCCGGCTCTTCGGACCCAATTGCCAGGGAATCATCAACAGCGATCCCGCTTTGAGGGCCTACTGCAATTTCACCTTTACCTACCCCGAGCCGGGGCATATCTCTGTCGTTGCCCTGAGCGGCGGTGTCGGCGCCTTGATCATGCAGGGCCTGGTGGATCTGGGCATCGGTCAGCGGTTGTATGCTTCCAACGGCAACGCCTGCGACGTCTCAATTCCCGAGATCGTCAAGTATTATGGTGACGACGCTGAAACCAGAGCCATCATCCTCTACACAGAAGGATTCTCCAATCCGCGTGAGTTTCTCGAAACGGCCCGTTCGGTCGCTGCAAAGAAACCGATCCTGGCTATGAAAGCCGGGCGCACCGAGCAGGGGGCCAAAGCCGCCTCCTCCCATACCGGTTCTCTGGCCGGTGTAGATATCGCTACCGAACTGATCTTCGAAAAAATCGGGATTCTCCCGTTCAGCGACGAGGGAGAGATAGTGCGTGCCGCCATGGCGTTTTCCTCTCAGCCGATCCCCGCAGGCAACCGGGTCGGTATTATCACAAACACCGGTGGGCCGGCCGTAATATCTACCGACGTTCTGGTATCCTTTGGTCTTGACGTACCCAAGCTTTCAGAAAAATCCATCGAAACGTTGAAAACAACTCAGTTACCCGAGGCGTCCCTCGAAAACCCCATTGACGTTGTGGCCACCGCCGGCGGGTCCCACTTTCGCGGCGCACTGGATGTGCTCATGGAAGAAGATGGAGTTGACAGTATTTTCATCAATTTCGTCACCGCACCTTTTACCGACACCCATGAAGTTGCCCGCCAGATCGCAGAGGTCAATAAACTGGCCAGGAAACCGATCGTCTGCAACTTCATGACCGATCTCAGTCAGGAACGCTTTCAGATCACTATGCGTATTCTCAAGGAAGGCGGAGTTCCCTTTTACGCCAACCCCAGCGACGCCGCCAAGGCTCTGGGCGCCCTCCACAAGTTCGGTCAGCTCAAACGTCGCGACATCGGTCAGCCCACGCAGTTTACCGGCATTGATAGAGTCAAGGCCGCTTCAATCATTGAACAGGCCAGGAAGGAAGGTCGCTCAGTTCTTTCCGCCACGGACGTGTATACGATCTTCGAAGCCTACGGTATTCCGGTTGCCGGCTGGCGGGTTGTTGTAACAGCTTCCGAGGCGGTTGCAGCGGCCGAGGCAATCGGTTTCCCGGTCGTGGTCAAGGTCGATTGCGAAGAGATCGATCACAAGAGCGACATGGGTGGGGTCGCCATCAACCTCAAAAACGCTGAAGCGGTCAAAACCACAGTTGAAGACATGCAGTCCCGTCTCGACAGCTTCGGCGAGCTGAGCTTCTTCGTCCAGAAATTCCTCCCCGGCGGGCGTGAGCTGATTATCGGTGCTGCAGCCGAACGTGAATTGGGGCATCTGGTCATGTTCGGCCTGGGCGGGATCTACGTCGAGGTGCTGAAAGACGTGGTCTTCAAGATCGCTCCCGTAACACGCCTGGAAGCCGGTGAGATGCTGTCCGGCATCAAGACGGCAGCTCTGCTGGACGGCGTCAGGGGCGAACAGGGAGTCGACAAGGAAGCAATCATCACCCTCATCCAGCGTGTATCCCAGCTGCTTACCGACCTGCCGATGATCCAGGAAATGGACATGAATCCGATCATGGCATTCGCTGACGGAGTTTTTGCCGTTGACGGCAGAATCAGGATCTAATTTAAACCGGGTGCTGCAGGCTCCCGCTTACACGAATCTACAACAAACAGGAGATCACCCATGTTAACGAAAGCCTTCATCCCGTACCGCGGCTACTACAGCACCCCTTTTGCCAAATGGCAGGGCACCCTTGCCAACGAAAACGCCATCGTCCTCGGCGCCGCCACCTCCAAACGTTTCTTCGAGAGC
>JANNLB010000242.1:0-10462 GCA_031396605.1 Geobacter sp.
GCTCTCGAAGAAACGTTTGGAGGTGGCGGCGCCGAGGACGATGGCGTTTTCGTTGGCAAGGGTGCCCTGCCATTTGGCAAAAGGGGTGCTGTAGTAGCCGCGGTACGGGATGAAGGCTTTCGTTAACATGGGTGATCTCCTTAAAACAGGCTGGCTCCCGAATTGAATCGGGAACGTTACGTACATACATTGGTTGTTAAAATCAAAAACCGTACTTATTTTTTACGCAAATTGGTACTACAATGCCTCTTTATCTGTCAAGCCATAAATGATGCCCTCGCAATTTGTCATTCCCGAAGCGTTTCTGATCGGGTATCTGGTTGTAACAGCCTGAAAAACCGGATCCCCGATAAAGGCATTCGGGGATGACAATCTTTTTAGCGGAAGATCAGTAGTAATCAGGAAAAAAATAATTGATAAATTGAAGTTATATAAAATCATCTATTGAAACATATCTGTGGTATGCAATATGCCTAACATCATGTTACTAATCCTGTCTTTGAGTTTGCATAGACCATAACCAGAAAATAAAATCCGAATTTTCAATGAGCTACAATCTGATGTAATAAACAAAGGTTTGATAATTGTGTGTTACCGGTGGGAGATCGGGCCAAACTGAGCGGACAATGGAGACGGTCAGATTGTTGTCATCGAGAGGGAGGAAAGTGTTGAAGGCTGAATCTAGTTGATGTAAGTTCACAAACCGGTGCGCTCGCAAGAGCCACCCACTACAAAGGAGGCATGAGATGAAACAGTTTATTGTCGGAATCAGTATGATTGCAATAATGGCCGCAGCAACGACCGCACAGGCGGACATCACCATTGGTGTAAACCTGTCCTCGACGGGGCCGGCGGCCTCTCTCGGGATTGCGGAAAAAAATGCCATTACACTTGGCCCTTCCGTCATCGCCGGGCAGAAGATCAACTATGTCGTGTATGATGACGCGACCGACACCACCAACGCCGTGCAGAACGTGAAGCGGCTGATCTCCGAGGCGAAAGCGGATGTGTTGATAGGACCGACAACATCACCCACCTCCAAGGCGGTAACTGACACGGTCGCGGAATCAAAGACTCCCATGATCCAGCTTTCACCGGGCCCAGCCGGTTCTTCCGATGATCCCAAACGGAGATGGATCTTCAATGCTCCGCCTGCCGACGCTGTGTACGCCGATGCCTTGATCAGACATATGGCCAAGAAGGGGGTCAAAACGGTTTCCGTGATAGCGGTGGATGATGCCTACGGCGAAAACTGCACCGCTGCTTACAAGAAGCTCGCAGACCAGAAGGGGATCAAGACCCTGACCGTCGAGAAGTACAAACGTTCCGACACCAGCGCCACCGCACAGGTTTTGAAGGCGATGCAGGGAAATCCTGACGCGGTTTATATCGCCTCCTCCGGGACGCCTGGCGCGCTTCCCCACGTGGCGCTGATCGAGCGCGGCTACAAGGGGAAGATCTACCAGTCGGGCGGTTCCGCAAACGCTGAATTTCTGCGCGTCGGCGGGAAAGCCCTGGAAGGTTCATACATGCTCGGCTCACCCCTCCTTGCGGCGGAGCAGTTTCCCGATGGCTATCCGGGGAAGAAGGAAGCCCTGGAGTTTGTGAAGCAGTACGAAGCAAAATTTGGTGCTCGAAACTTCTTTGCCTCGCTTGCCTGGAACGCGTTGAAGATCGTTGAGGCCGCCGTCCCCAAGGCTCTGAAGGTTGCCAAGCCGGGTACGGAACAGTTCCGGTCGGCCCTGCGTGACGCCATCGAGAGCACCAAGGGGTTTAAGGCTGCCGGGACAGTATTCACCATGTCCAAATCAGATCATACCGGCATTAATCAACTCGGCATGTGCGTGCTGAAGATTGAAAACGGCACATGGAAGCTGGAAGACCACGCTGAGTTTTAGTAGTCCGACAACAGCCACTGCGGGGAAAGTCTCCGCAGTGGTCATTTCGACAATTCACAGGCGTACTGTTTTATGCGGGCAATCCCCAATTTTTTCATCATCGAATCCAGGGTTGTAGGTTTGAGCGCAAGAATTTCCGCGGCGCCGTTCCTGCCCCTGACGCGCCACCCGGTCCTTTCCATGACCGAGATGATGTGCATCCGCTCCATATCGTCCAACGACATCGATGGTGAGATTGAAGTAGAGACACTGTCAGGAACGTCTATGACCAGTACCGAACCTTTACTCAATATCATGGCTCTTTCAACCATATTCCGAAGTTCTCTGATATTACCCGGCCAGCAATAGCGCTCCAGATCTTCCATGTTTTTTTTGGGAATCCGCTCTACGGTCTTGCCAAAAACCTTGCCAAATTCATCAACCATGGCCCAGACCAGCAGGGGAATATCCTCCTGACGCTCACGCAACGGCGGGACAGAAATCGGGAACACATTCAGGCGGTAGAAAAGATCTTCGCGAAACCTGCCTTCCTTGACAGCCTGAGCAAGGTTCAGGTTGGTTGCAGCAATGACCCGCACATCTACGTCAACGGGTCGCGGACTTCCCAACCTCTCGAATTGCCCCTCCTGGAGCACGCGCAACAACTTTGTCTGCAGTTCCAACGGTAATTCACCTATTTCATCAAGAAAAATAGTCCCCTCGTTGGCGGCCTCGAAGCGGCCAATCTGCCGCGAGACCGCCCCCGTATAAGCCCCCTTTTCGTGGCCGAAAAGCTCAGACTCGATAAGAGAGGCCGGCAAGGCGGCGCAATTAATCTTGATCATGGCACGGCTCCTGCGTGTACTCAAATTATGAATTGCGCGGGCGATCAATTCCTTGCCGGTGCCGGTCTCTCCAAGAATCAGCACGGTCGAATCAGTTGTCGCAACCTGCTCCACCTGCACCAACACCTTTCGAACTGCGAATGAATTACCGACGATTTCGTCGTATTGGTGTTCGATTTTAATCTGGTCACGAAGATAAATGTTTTCGGCTTCAAGGCGATCTTTTAATTTTTCAATTTCAGCCAGCGCCGCCTGAATCTTTTGATCTGCGCGCTTTCGCTCTAGCGCATTTGCATAAACCTCCCAGAGAAGCCGGAGTCGCTGAATGAGATCATCGTGCCAGTCCCGTTTAACACGGTATGAAACGAATGTAATGAATCCTGCGACCACCCCGCCGACACTGGCAGGAATAAACATGATAGAGCGGATGCCGCCATGGTCTTTACAATACTTTTTCTCCATCACGAAACGGTCTGACAGTTCGTCAACATCGGTAACCTTGAATATCTCGTCGCGCTGCACCATAGCGTTCCAGATTGGCAACATTGAGCGTTGCAGTACGGTTGGCGGCTGCTTGATACCGGGAAGCGCATAGGTATGAGTACAGATCATTTCGCCGCTATCAGGGTCAACACGCCAGACAGAACTCCGATCAAAACCCAGAAAATCAACAATTTTTTGCAATCCCCGCACGATCTTTTCGTCAACATCGCTGACGGCGACGTTAATAAATGTAGCAGAAAGCGTCGAAAGCAGCGCTTCGAACTTCAGTCTCTCCACTTGCACCGCTTCTTTCTGTTTCTGTTCAGTGATATCCTGAACAACAAGACTTGCCCCGTGCACGGATCTTTCGTCCCCTCTGAGAGGATAGCAGCAAACCTGCCAGGTACGGTGATGGGTTGCAAGGTCAGGGGCGGCGTTAGGTATTTCTACCAGCAGATCTACGAATGGCCTCTCCTCGACGATGGTTCTGTGCAGCATCTGTTCCAGAGCCGTCGCCATCGATTGATCAACCTCATTCACCGATCTGCCGATATGATTTTCAACCGATATTTCATCAATTATTGCCATCCGATCATTGACGTTCACGTAGCGTAACTCGCGATCAAGAACTGCAACGCCGAACCGCGTCTGAGCGAACAGCTGTTCAATCCTGATAAATTTTTGCAGGAACAACTCCCGTACCGGGAATGACCGTATATTTTTAGTTTCCATACTTGCACCAATACCTTTGTCAACAATAATCACGGATTGCAGCCGCAGCTGTATGAAACTTCGTCTTGACCCGATCAATTTAGCATGCTACCAAATCATCAGAAACGTAAAAAGGATAATTTCCGTATAAATTCTTTCGAAACCGGTGTCACAGGGAAAAGGAGAGCAGCTTGATGGAAAGCGTCATAACCGAACTAACGGATACCAGGTCATGCACAGCACCGCTGACCTTTCCATTTCATCCCCCGCATACAAGAGCGGAACTGGTGAACGTAACACCTGAGCTTAAATGGCTGCGAATGCCGATGCCTTATGCCCTTGATCACGTGAATGTCTACCTGCTCCGTGTGGAGAAAGGATGGATTATCATAGATTCCGGTCTGGATTCCATCGAAACGCGTTCTATATGGGAAGAGTTGTTTTCAGGGCCATTGCGGGATGAAGTCGTGGCAGGTATATTCTGCACCCATTTCCATGTTGACCATATGGGTCTGGCCGGCTACCTCGCCGAGCGATGCCGGGTTCCGTTATTTACGACTTATGAGGAATATTTTTCCCTGCGCGGGTGGCCTGCCGATATTGAAGATGTGCCCTGGCAACATGCTGAGTTTTACCAGCAGGCAGGTTTCCCAAAAGAGCAGCTTGCACAGACATTGGTGATGTTTCGTTTTTCGGAAAAGATTTCTCCGCTGCCGCCAGCCTTCATCCGTGTGCAGGAAGGTCATGCGCTTCCGATCAGTGGCGGAGACTGGCAGATCATCATCGGTCGGGGGCATTCTCCGGAGCACGCCATGCTTTACTCATCAGATCGAAAAATACTGATATCAGGGGATCAACTTCTGCCGCGTATTTCCACTAACGTCTCGGTAAGTGCCGTAAATCCGGCTGACGAACCGCTTGGCTGCTGGTTTGCTTCCCTCGACCGCCTGGACGAACTGCCGGATGATACCCTGGTGCTTCCCGGACACGGACTCCCTTTTCTTGGCGTAAAAACCCGCGTTGCGGAGTTACGCCTCCACCACGAGAGGAAATTTGCGGTTATACTCGAAGCCTGTGCCGTCAGTGAACTGTCCGGGTATGAACTACTCCTGGCAATTTACCCGTACCCGCTCTCAGATTTCGATATACAGTTGGCACTGGGAGAAACCCTGGCTCATCTGCGCTATCTTCTTGCTCATAACCGCATGGCGGGTACGCTCGACGAATCCGGAGTAATCCGCTATCGGACCATGACCCGGCAGAGCACCGCATAGCCGGGCAGAGGATCTTCACCCTGATAAATATTGGTACCGAAGTTATATATACTGCCCGGCATCCACCCGAATCACTTCGCCCGTGATCATGCGGGCAGCATCGGAAAGCAGGAACAGCACTGCGTTGGCAATATCCTCAGGCTTGGCCAGCTCCGGCAGCACGCTTTCATTTCTGGCTTTGGCGAGAATCTCTTCGGGAAGAGCCAGAGCCATTTCCGTCATAACCATTCCGGGCGCAACGGCGTTGACCGTCACCCCTTTTGGTCCCAATTCACGGGCCAGGGTCTTGGTCAATCCGATCAAGCCGGCCTTGGAGGAGCAATAGTTTGCCTGACCAAACTTGCCGCGGATACCATTGATGGAAGTGATATTGACTATCCGCCCATATCCGGCGTCCCGCATTGACGGCGCCACCGCGCGGGCCAGATAGAAAGCCCCGGTCAGGTTCACCGACAGAACCGACTGCCACTCCTCATCGGTCATCTTGAGAATGCTCCGGTCCCTGGTAATGCCGGCATTATTGACCAACAGCGTGATCTGATCGGGTATTTGGGCAAACGCCTGCGACACGCTGGCGGAATCGGCAATATCGACCTTGTGGAATTGATATGCATCCGCCCCTTCTCCCGGAGCCACGTCAAAGACATGCACTTTTGCGCCATGCCGGAGCAGGGCCTGGGTAATTGCCAGGCCGATACCGCGCGCGCCGCCGGTCACAATCGCAGCACGACCTTCAAAGCTTAAAAACCCGCTCATTGTTTTCCCCCGTTACATCCAAGTAGTGATAAAAAGCTCCGTCTAACGATCCTGCCACACGGCCGGCCGCTTGGCAATAAAGGCGGTGAGCCCTTCCACCGCGTCGTGTGTTGCCATAAGCTCTTCAAGGTACAGCTTTTCCACGAACTCGATCTTGGCCCTGACCCGTTGCACAGTGTCATTCCGGGCAGCACGGACCGCAAACCGGATCGCACTGGCACTGAGCGGAGCCAGATGCTGATCATAGTACGCCTGCGCCGCCTGATCAGGATCTTCGGCAACAGCTGTCAGCAGGCCGATCCGCAATGCTTCTTCGGCGGTGAGACTGCGACCTGAAAAGAGAATATCTTCCGCCTGGGCCTGACCGATCCGCTCTGTCAGCAGACAGGAGGCGGCCGGTGCATATATCCCCAGCTTGATTTCCGGCTGCCCCAGCATGGCGCCTGGCGCGGCAAAGATAAGATTACCGGACAGCACCACTTCAAGCCCTCCACCCAGGCATTGTCCCTTTACAGCAACAAGAACAGGCACCGGACTCTCTACCAGCTGCAACACCAAGGCATGCAGCGACTTAAGCATTCCGGCGCACAACTCGGGCATATGTTCATCGACGCTGGCGCCGAAGCTGAAGTGCGGGCCTTCCGCCCCCAGGATGACTGCCTGAAGATGCGGCTGTGAAAGATGTTCGTTTAATGCGGTCTGCAACGCGCCGATCATGGCGGCGTCAACAATATTGGCCTTTGGCCGGGCCAGGGTCAGTCGGAGCAGTTTGCCTTCGCGCTCCAGCGATACCTTGAGAGGGGATTCACTCATGGTCTATTCTCCTTTTATGGGTTAGGGACGAGGATTGCCCGCCGGGTAAGTTTATGTTCATGGGCCGATGTAAAAACCTGGTTGATCTCATCCAGGGGGTGCTTTTCGATGAACGGGGTCAGCGCAATTTTTTTATCCAGCACCAGATCCAGAGCAGCCGGATACAGTTCTGTCAGACAGCCCCAGTTGCCGAGAGCCCGGGCGTGGAATGCCATCAGGTTTGACAGGCGCAGTTCAAGCTTGTCCATGGTGAAACCGACAACCGACAGGGTCGCTCCATAGGTCATCAGACCATAGGCGGTTTCCTGGCCGACTGCAGTCCCGGAACATTCGAAGATCTTCCAGCAGTACTGACTGAGTCCTTTTTCCTTGACAAAGGCGGTGATCGCCTTCTTCATATCACGCCCCTGCACCTCTCTGGCGTTGATAGTCAAACTGGCGCCGTAATTGGCCATATTTTCCAGCTTGGCCTGATCTACATCGATAGCCACCACCGTGGCGCCCATGGCATGGGCAATCTGAACCGCGTGCCCCCCTACCCCTCCGATACCTACCACAATTGCCAGATCTCCCGGCATGACTTCTGCCTGAACGGCTGCCTGATACGGGGTGGTGACGGCATCGGCCACCACCGAAATATCAGCAAGTGAAAGGTTTGCGGTTTTCAGTTTCTGCTCGTCAACCGGGCAGAGGCCGCGGGCAGGAACCAGAATATGACTGGCAAATCCGCCCTGAATATCGTTGCCCGGCATCTGCTGTTTGCGGCAGATAGTGCCGTGCCCGGAAAGACAGAGTTCACATACCCCGCACGGCATGACCGCCGGTATCAGTACCGCTTTGCCCTGCCATGCTTCTTCACCGGCACCGGCAGCAACTACCCGACCGCTGATCTCATGACCCAGCGTCAGCGGCAGCGGATGATTGAAACGAACGCCATCGTAATAATATCCCAGGTCGGTGTGACAGACGCCGCACCCCGCCACTTCGACCACCACTTCCCCTTCTCCAGGTGAAGGCAAATCAAATTCACTTCGTACCAGCGGCTCACCCGCTGCAATCATGGACCAGCGAAACGGTGTTGTTGTCATACAATTCTCCTTTTTTCGTTTATTTGAGTGGATACGCAGTTTCAGAAGGCAGTTCAGACCCGTTCAATAATCAAAGCAATGCCCTGCCCGACACCGATGCACATCGTACACAAGGCATAACGGCCCCCCGTGCGCTGCAGGTGGTACGCTGCGGTAGTGACCAGACGGGCGCCGCTCATTCCCAATGGGTGCCCCAATGCTATGGCGCCGCCGTTCGGGTTCACCTGAGGGGCGTCATCCGGCAGTCCCAGATCGCGCAGTACCGCCAGCCCCTGTACGGCAAATGCTTCATTCAGTTCGATAATATCCATCTGATCCAGCCTGAGTCCGGCCAGTGCCAATACCTTGCGGGTTGCCGGAACCGGGCCGATCCCCATCACCCGGGGAGGAACTCCGGCAGTGGCCATAGCAACTATTCTTGCCTTGGGGGTCAGTCCATACTGTTGAACAGCGATTCCCGAAGCGATCAGCAGCGCACACGCCCCGTCATTAACTCCAGACGCATTGCCGGCAGTTACCGAGCCACCGGCCCGAAATGGGGCTTTCAATTTCGTCAAATCTTCAAGGGAGCTTTCCGGACGCGGGTGTTCGTCGCGGTCGATTATCATGTCATTCCCTTTGCGCTGGGGAATGACTACCGGCACTATCTCATCCTTGAAATTACCGGCGGCAATCGCCTGGGCGACCCGCTGCTGGCTGCGCAGAGCAAAGGCGTCCTGATCGGCGCGAAGGATACCATATTCAGCGGCCACGTTCTCGGCGGTCTCGGGCATGGAATCGATACCATACTGATCCTTGATGAGCTTATTGGCAAAGCGCCAGCCGATGGTTGTGTCATAGAGTTGTACATCACGGGCAAAGGGTGTGGCGCCCTTGTTGAGCACATACGGCGCCCGCGACATGCTTTCCACTCCTCCGGCTATTATCAGATGTGCCTCACCCGCCTTGATCGCACGTGCCGCGGTGCCGACTGCGTCCAGGCCCGAGCCGCACAGCCGGTTGAGAGTCACTCCGCCTGCACTTACGGGAAGTCCGGCCAGCAGGGCCGCCATACGGGCGACGTTGCGGTTATCCTCTCCTGCCTGGTTTGCACAACCATACATGACATCATCCACTTTTTCCCAATCTACGGACGTGTTTCTCTCTATCAGAGCCTTGATGGGGAGCGCCGCCAGATCGTCTGTTCGAATGCCGGACAGACAACCGCCATAGCTGCCGATCGGCGTGCGGACTGCATCACAGATATACGCTTCAACCATATCATTTCTCCCTTTAAGTTTCGTAAAAACATGAGCTTGAATCGATCAGGCTCATTTTCATGTAATTTGGTACTACATTACCTATTTGTTGTCAAGACTTTTGTACCATTACTTTGCGTTAAACTCCTCGGGGATTACACCGTGTGGTGACGAATTCATTTTCAGCGTATATGTCCGTTTGGCAGTAGCGCAATTCCGTCAGTTTCCGATGACTTTTTTCTGAAAACATTTTTTAAATTCGAGCTTCATGTCCATTTTTTGCTTGAATCTGAATATGCATTGTGGCACTGAATTACCACTTAACTGAACGGAAAAATGATTACGGAGAATATCTTGATGCCATCGCAAAAGAATGACGCAGAACCGATGAAAAACAATTCCCGGAAACTGCGCATCGATTTTCATGTTCACCTGGGAGTGTACACATATCATAAACCATGGGTAACCGAATGGATGAAGCTGGCACATCCTGAGGGATGTGAGGAATACATCCGTCGCTATAATGATCCCGGGGAATTCGAGGAGCTGCTCACTGCGGAAGGGGTTGATTACGCCTGTGTTCTTGCGGAATTAAGCCATATTACCACCGGGGTCTGTACCAATGAGCAGGTACGGGAGTTTTGCAAGGGGAAAAAGAAGCTCATCCCTTTTTGCGACATCAATCCGCATCTGCATACCGACCTTGGCCATGAACTGCGTATCAAAGTTGAAGATGAAGGTTTCAGGGGATTAAAGCTTTACCCCACCTATCAGCATTACTATCTCAACGAGCCGAGGATGTATCCGCTCTATCAGGCTGCTCAGGAATTGGGCATTCCGGTATTGATCCATACCGGTTCATCGGTTTTCAAAGGTTCTCGCCTCAAGTACGGAGATCCTCTCCACCTGGATGACGTCGCGACTGATTTTCCTGCGTTGAATCTGGTCATGGCCCATTCCGGAAGAGGGATCTGGTATGACCGGGCTTTCTTTCTGTCGAAACTCCACGCAAATCTCTATATGGAAATTTCGGGGCTCCCCCCCGCAAAATTGATGACGTACTTCCCGGAGCTGGCCCGGAATACCGACAAGGTTATTTTTGGCAGTGACTGGCCGGGAATGCCGCTGATCCGGAGCAATATGGATGCCATCGCCAACCTGCCATTGCCGGCTGAAGGGGTAGACAACATCCTGGGAGGCAATGCGGCAAAGCTGCTGCATTTGTGATGGCTACCAAACAGGCCGGTTGCACTTGCTCCGTATTCTGATACCCTTGATATATGCATCCGGAACTCCGGATGGGCCATCATCGACTTCGATGGGTGGTCAAACTTTCCAAACGGGTAACAAAGGAAGTTACAAAGGAGGCGTAACCAT